>JAISXZ010000139.1 GCA_031270275.1 Eubacteriales Family XIII. Incertae Sedis bacterium
GTGTATGCTTGTCAGCATCGCCACAATGTCCGGCGTGAGCAGGGTTTTCGGCGCGTCTGTATAATCGAACAGTTTCATTTTATCTGCCTCACTCTCTCGTTATCTGCATCATTATAGCATTTAATGATGTACATGTCGAGGCTTATGTGCAGATTATAGGCAGCGGAAACAGGCGGGCGGGGCGGCGGGCCAGCCCGCCCCCCCCCCCGCCGCGCACTGATGAACCCTTAGCCAGTGACCCCGAGCCTGCCCGAGGGTTCTAAATCTGAAAAAGGACGCCCCAGCGGTTCCGGGATGGGCAAAAATGGCGTGTATGCCGTGTAGTAACAATCCCCACGAATTTTTTTACATTCCTGCAAAATTGTATTTACATCGGGCGAATGCTGTAATATAATATAGGCAGGGATAAATTCTGTCCTGACGGGCGCCTGATGTGCAGCGATGTAACATTTTCCCCAAAATGTTACATAGGCATCGCCGTGGCTTGGTATTCGGTGAAAAGAGGCCGCCTGTCAGGCGCCGGGAAAGCGGGGGCGCCGGCAAAGAGAACGGGAAAGCCCTTGCAAACGCCTAGAAAACGGCCCATGTAACACAATGGGGAAAATGTTACATGGATCGCGAGGCTGGACGCGCGGACGGCGCAGGACGCGCCGCGAGGCGGAGAGACGGGAAAGGAGACATGCCATGTTCAGGACGAGGTTTTTCAGGGCCCTATCGCTGGCCTTCGCGCTGGCGATCATAATAGGGACGGCGCCGCCCATCGGGGCCCTTGCCCACGATACGCCGGGACGGCAGGTGGTGGATGCCGGCGGCGAGACTGGCGGCCTGACAGACATAACCGCCGAGAAGACCATAAGGCAGATCACGGACGGGAGCGGCGCCGATGTTGAGAACCAGTTCGAGGTGACGCTGCGGCTCACGACGCCCAAGGAGGTAAGCGAGATAGTGTACACGGAGCAGGGCGCCAGCGTCGTGCTCGTCGTGGACTGCTCGGCAAGCATGAACGGCACCCCCATCACCCAGGCGAAAGCTGCGGCGAAGGCCTTTGCGGAGAAGTTTTCCAAGGCCTCCAACGTGGATACGGTGAGGCAGATCGCGCTCGTGTCCTTCGGCACCACAGCCTCTACAAAGACCAACTCCAGAACAAACGAAAGCTGGTTCGACGTAAACCAGAATAATAACACGCTAGTTGGCGGATCAAAGAAGAATCCCGGCAAAACGGATCTGGGGCGGCTGGACGATCAGATCAACACACTAAACACCGGCGGCAATTACACGAACTTGGATGACGGGCTGCGCGAGGCGAGCGATCTGATTGACGACTTGTCCGGAAGCGAGCCGAAGTACGTGATCCTGCTCTCCGACGGCGGCCCGAACCGCTGGTCAAACGACGCCGACGACGACTGGACTGGGCTGAATGCGAGCATGACTGTCGGCGGCCCTACGCCCAAGGGCATGATGGCGGCCCTCGAGGCGATACAGCTTTTCGATGAGGACACATACTTCATCGCCATAGCCTATACGACCGGCTCCTCGGCGAACATCAACGCTGAGGCCCAGTATTTCTGGGGCGAAGGCGGAAGCGGGGCCAGCACGACGACCTACGGCGGCATTTCTGCCTCCTTCAGCGGCCAGGACGAGTACGCCGGCAGGCCTAATGCGGCGAACAGCGCCCTTTCGCTCAGAACCTACCTGAACGAGCTCGTGTCCTTTCATCCAGGCTACAGCGAGACCGATAGCGAAAGCAAAAGCAAGGTGCTAGCGGCCAGCGCCAATGTAGCCGACGACCTAAGCAACATCTTCAACGTGATAGCCGGCGAGATCACCTCGCCCTTCGCGAATTTCTGGGTGCTGCGCGATGCCATGGGCGCGAACATAAAATGGGAAGGCGACGAATACGCGGACGAAAACGACGACATCATCTCGCTGGAGCTGAACGATCTGGAGCAGGATGAGCTCGTATGGCGGCTGAGGCTTGAGCCGGAGCTTGACGGAAGGGACCAAAACGAAACGGCGCGTCTTGTCAAGAAAGAGGATACCTTCGAATACACGTACAAGTATCTCGTTGAGCTCGATACCCTGGCCGCCGGCTTCGAGAAAGGGGAAGAATACGACGCGAACAGCCAGGCGCTTGTACACTATACGCTGTCGGGTGACTCGGCCGACAGAACCGCGACCTTCCAGGTCCCCTCCGTAGAGGGCTACACCGCCCCCTTCAAGATCAAGAAGGAATTCTACTCCGACAACGATGCGAAGCTCGTCCCGACGGGCGCCGGCGCCCTTCCGCCCAAGGATGTCCGGTTCAAGCTGACGACCGGGGACGACGATAGCTGGGGCGGGGAGCCGATAACGCCCACCGCCGTGCAGGTCGGCTCGGCCTGGGACTGGTACGTGGACTTCGGCGAGCTGCCCTCCGGGCACGACTACGATCTGACCGAACAGGAATGGGCATGGCATGAGACAACGGCGGAGGAAGATCGCATTGACGCAAACGTAGGCAATGACGACTGCGGCGATTGGGCGGCAGCCGGCGCCTGGACGGTCAAGGTGAGCTTCGGGGATCTCAGCCTGCTCGACGGGGGCGGCAAGGCCGTCGCCGGAAGCGGCGGCGTCTACACCATCAGGAACGACTACGTCCCGAAGGTGATCACCGGCGGCAGTAGCGGCGGCGGAGGCGATGATCCGCCCGAAGAGGAAAAGGAGGATGAGGAAAGCAAGGAGGAGGAGAAGGAGGACATCGAGACTGTCACCACCGGCGGCGGGATAGATACCGGCGGCGGTGACACCAGCTACCCCTTCGATGTCGGCGACGGCCAGACCATACTCCCCCAGGACGACGGCAGCTACCTGGTGCTTGACGAGGACGGCGTCCCGCTCGGCTCCTGGGTCTACCACCCCGAACTCGAGGAATGGATATTCGACGAGGCGACCCCGCTGGCGAACCTGCCCCAGACGGGCGAGGCCCTGCCCGGCTACGGCGGCTACGGCGGCGCGTTCACCCTTCTCGGTGGCCTCGCCCTGCTCGCGATCCTGCTCATGGCGGCGGCGCTGAGGCGGCGCGCCTAGGCGGCGCAAGCCGGACTGCGGCATACGTCAAAAGGCGGCACGGCGATCCAGCCCTGCCGCCTTTTGACGTCTTGGGTCGGCCGTTCAGGTCCGTTTTTTTCAATACCCCGCCCTCTTTTTTCGGTATAGTCTAGTGTAGTGAATGAGACACTACACCAGGCAAAGCAGATGGAAGCGGCGCTGAAAAGGAGGGCAGCTTATGAAAACGGGACCGTTCTATTTTTTGCAGGCCCAGGCGGGCGGCAACATGGCGGAGGGCGCATGGGGCTCGGCCAAGGGCTATACCGACGCCAGGACCGAGCACTTTGCCGTCCGTGAGAAGGTCGGCCTGATCGACTTTTCGTCCATGGGCAATCTCGACATAAAGGGCAGGGACGCGAAGGACGCGCTCCAGAGGATCTGCGTCAACGACATGGACAAACTCACCGTGGGCAAAGTCCTTTACACCACCGTGGTCAACGCGGAGGGGGGCATACTCGACGACACCACGGTCTACATGCTCGCGGACGGCCATTACATGATGGTGACGAGCACCGCGAAACGCTTCGCCACCCTGAAATACCTGCTCGACCACGCGCGCGGCAAGGATGTGTTCGTGACCGACATCACG
Organism: Eubacteriales Family XIII. Incertae Sedis bacterium; assembly: GCA_031270275.1. GTDB lineage: Bacteria > Bacillota > Clostridia > Peptostreptococcales > Anaerovoracaceae > JAISXZ01. The sequence goes on from JAISXZ010000139.1 coordinate 3,677, forward strand.
GGCGGCACGGGCATCATGTGCCTGCAGGGCCCGGCATCCGTCGGCCTCATCAACAGCATAGCCGACTCGCCGATAGACGAGCTAAAATATTTCTTCTTCAAAAAGCTTAAGATAGCCGGAAACGAGGTCCTCGTGTCGCGCACGGGCTTCACCGGGTCGCGGGGCTACGAGCTCTTTGTCAGCGGCGAGGACTGCTTCGAGGTATGGAAGGCCGTCCTTGGGGCCGGCGGGGAATTCGGGCTCCAGCTCTGCGGCAGCCAGGTGGCGGCTGCCACGCTGCCGCTCGAAAAGGGCTATCTTTCGGGCAGGGAGCTGACCGAGTCCTCGAATCCCTTTGAGCTGGGGCTGGGCTGGACGGTGGCGCTCGACAAGGCCGTCCCCTGCGTGGCGAACGACGCGCTTAAGAAGATCAAGGAAAGGGGCCCCGCCAACAGGCTGGTCGGCTTCGTTATGCCGGACAAGGCCATGACCGTCGCCAACGGCACGCCCGTCACCTCGGGCGGCGCGGAGATCGGCAGGGTCACCTCCGCCGCCTTCGGCTGGTATCTGGACAGATTCATCGGCATGGCCTACATCAGATCCGAGTACGCCGCGCTCGGCGGGAGCATCACCGTCGCGTCGGCGGGCGGGCCCGTGGACGTGGAGATCGTGGACAAGGTGTTCTTCGACCCCGAAAGGAAGCAGCTTTAGAGGGGCCATGAGGCCCCATTCGGAACCCGTCGCCCGTCAGGCGGCAGGAGGGGAAGCGACACGGGGAAATGACAGGGGGGCGGTTTTTTTGTGCAGGGCGGCACGAAGGAACCGCCCCCTTGCGCTGCCCCCGAGCCGGAGAAAGCCCGCTTTTTTTTGATTTTACGACAAAATATTTACAGACAGGCCCTTTAAATTTTGTTATAATAACCGCAAGGGGCGCGGTTATAATACCAATTGAAGCGCCGTGCGATTTTTTCGCCTTCGGCGAAAACGCACATGGCGGATAGCATAAACGCTCCGCTTTGCTCCTCGTTTATGCTATAATAACCTCGTGAAGCCGCAGGGAGCCGAAGGCGGCATTATAGGAGGGCAGAGATGGGATTCAAATCAGACATCCAGATAGCGCAGGAAGCCGACATAAGGCACATACAGTCTGTCGCCGACTCGATAGGGATCGCCGAGGAATACGTGGAGCTGTACGGCAAGCACAAGGCCAAGATAGACTGCGGCCTGACGG
>JAISXZ010000145.1 GCA_031270275.1 Eubacteriales Family XIII. Incertae Sedis bacterium
TCCAATTAAAGCGCTCATTAAGCCAGCTCTTACAACCAAAATTCACGACCGCGAGATGTTCATGAAGGGCATTGACTATTCCTATTACTATGAGCAGGAAGATGAGCCTGACATTTAGCTCCCGCCAATCCGTAGCCTGCCTGCGGTTCAACTTGCCGCGCCGTAATCACCGCTCATGGCTTTCTCCTTTCCGCGAGCGGGGATAAAAGAGCAGGACACCCTGTATTGGATGTCCTGTTCTTACTGGTTATTCAGTTTTGTACTATCCCCGTCTGCCCGCTGCCATAAAAACTTGATGCTACTGTTGTTTTCCCTGTTTTCTTATGTCAGCGGCCAATCCGCCGCCCTCTTTTCGTTTGAGCTGGGACGGGCGCGCCATTCCTGCCCGCCCCGGAGCTGGGACGACGGGCGCCGGCCTAGCCCTCGTCCAGGACGTAGCCGTAGGCCACGCCCTGCCCGTTCTCCTGCTCGATGTAGACGCCGTGGATCTCCGGCGAAAAGCCGGGGAATCTGTTTATGCCGTCCTGCAGGACGAGGAAGTACCGGCGCGCCGTCTCGCTCCACCGCTCCCCTGGGGCGACGCAGTAGATGCCCGGCGGGTAAGGCAGGGCCCCCTCGAGCGCCACCTCCCCGAGTATGTCCTCTATCCTGACGAGCCTGGCCCTGTTCCGCACGAGCGCGTGGTTCGCCTCCATGGCGGAAAAGTGCTGTTCGGGGAAGGTGCTTTCGCGGAACAGCTTCCTCTGGAGCGACCTCGCGTCGTTCGCCCTGTAGAAATCGTGCAGCTCCTGGCACAGCCTGCATATCGTGTAGCCCCTGTAGCGCTCGACGTGCTTGCTGTAGAAGTACGGTATCGTCTCCCCAAGCGACGCGTCCTCCTTTATAAGCCGCTCGAACCTGATCAGCTGCGAGGTCAGCGCGTCCATCTTCTCCGCGGACTCCGCCGGCGTCATAAGGAACAGTATGGAGTTGAAGTCGCTTTTTTCCGGGATGATCCTGTTGTCCCTCAGATAGTTGGCCAGTATGACGGCGGGGATGCCGAAGCTCTCGTACTCCCCCGTCTCGACGTCGATCCCGGGCGTCGTGAGCATGAGCTTGTTGGGGTCAACGAAATACTGCCCCTCCCCATAGCCCTCGAAGGAGTGCCAGCGCTCGCCGGGGCTGAACCTGAAGAAATCCATGCTTTCCGCGATGGCCTCCGTGGCGAAGGATTCCCAGGGCTGCCCGTCGACGGTCGGGGGGACGAAGGGCCTGAGCAGCCGGCATTCCCTGAATATGGCCTTTCTCGTCTCTATGCCTATCCTGACGCAGTCCGCCCACAGCTTCCTGCCCAAGGCCCGGTCCTGTACCCTGGCGTTGACGTCCAGGGATGCGTACAGGGGGTAAAAGGGGCTGGTGGTCGCGTGCAGCCTGTACGAGTTGTTGAACCGCTTGTGATCCACGTGCCTTTTCTGGCCCTTTATGTGATCGTCCTTCTTGTGTATGTATGACGCCTGGGAAAAGCCCGCCTGCTGCTTGTGCACGGACTGGGTCACCAGTATGCCGGGATCGTCCGGGCCAAGATCGAGCAGCATCGGCGAACAGCCCTGCATCATGGGGATGAACTGCTCGTAGCCCACCCATGCCGAGTCAAAGAGTATGTAGTCGCACAGATGGCCTATCCTGTCGAGGACATAGCGCGCGCTGTAGACGCAGCCGTCATAGGTGCCAAGCTGTATGACGGCGAGCCGGAACGGCCTTTCGGCCTCGCCCCTGTCCGGGGCTGCCTTCCTCACGCGCTCCCTTAGATAGTCCTCGCCGAAGCAGCGCTCGTCGATGCCGCCGATGAAGCCTAGGGGGTTTCTCGCGGTCTCGAGGTAGACGGGCACGCCGCCGGCCTTCACCAGCGCGGCGTCGTACACGGACTTGTGGCTGTTCCTGTCGAACAGGACGAGATCGCCGGGCGTCACGACGGCGCAGGCCGCGACGCTGTTGGATGTGCTGGTCCCGTTCAGCACGAAATAGGTCGTGTCGGCGTTGAACACCTTCGCGGCGTTCCGCGTCGCCTCGCTGGCAGGGCCTTCATGTATCAGCAGATCGCCCATGGCCACGTCCGCGTTGCAGATGTCCGCCCTGAATATCATCCCGCCGAAGAAGTCGTAGAAGTATTTCCCCGCAGGGTGCTTCAGGAAGTATTCGCCGCCCTGGTGCCCCGGACAGTCGAAGGGCAGGTTGTTTAGCTCGATGTAGTCGCTGAGCGCCCCGAAGAAGGGCGGCAGCATCCGCTCCTCGTACTGCAGGGCCGCGTTTTCTATGTCGCGGTCGATCAGCGCCTGCGGGCCGGGCTCCGGCTTCACTATCCGATACGCCTTGTCCCGCACATGCGCCTCGACGCCTTCGTCCCCGTCGGCGAACACGAAGATCGGGATGCCCATGCACGAGTCGATGATCCGCTGTATCGTCTCCGTGTCCTGGATCGAGACGACGGCGGCCGCGACGTCCGTGAAGTCCGAATGCCCCAGGTCCGCCATAGGGCGCGCCGTGGTGAATCTGCCGCCCGTGTTCGGAGTGAAGCCTATCTTTAGCCTTTGCATTTAATCCCCTCCCCTTTTTCGACGCATGATTGCTGCCCGGCATCATTGCTTCGCCAGCTAGACTAATGATAACATTTTTTTAGATGGAAAGCACGCAGTATTTGCCCCGCCCGGAAAAAATATCGCGGGAAATATTATGCCGTGGACGGCGGGATGCGCTATCTGCCGCCGGGCAAGCGCGGCGCCCCGTCCCACGCCGCGCGGCAGCAGGGCGGCCTGAAGGCCTAGTGTCCTGCGTCACCTAAAACTTTATAAACGCCGATCTTTTTTCCGCCAGGCTGCGTTGCAAAGCCTCGCCGAACCTTCGGGTTCGCCTACGTTTTGCGCCTTGCCTGACGA
>JAISXZ010000148.1 GCA_031270275.1 Eubacteriales Family XIII. Incertae Sedis bacterium
TTCGCCCTCGCCCCTGCGCGAGCGGTACTCGCCGGGATCGCCCACATGATGCCCCTGCCAGCGGTACGTCTTGCATTCGATGATGGTCGGCCCCCTGCCGGCGCGCGCGCGCTTCACGGCGTCCGCGGCCGCCTCGTAGACCGCCAGCACGTCCATGCCGTCAACCACCACCCCCGGTATGCCGTAGCCTATCGCCCTGTCCGCCAGATTCTCGGTGTTGGTGACGTCCCTTATGTCCACGGATATGCCGTAAAGGTTGTTCTCTATCACGTAGATCACGGGCAGATCCCACGCCGCCGCCATGTTGACGCTCTCGTGGAAGGTGCCCTCGTTCGAGGCCGCGTCCCCGAAGAAGGATACCGCGACCTGCTTCGTGCCCTTGTATTTGGCGGTGTAGGCGGCGCCGGTCGCGATGGGTATCTCGCCGCCGACTATCCCGTTGGCGCCGAGTATGCCCTTGTCGAGCGCCATTATGTGCATGGAGCCGCCCTTGCCCTTGCTGTAGCCGTCCTTCTTCCCGAGGATCTCGGCCATCATCCTGTTCACGTCGGCGCCCCTGGCCACAAGATGCCCGTGGCCCCTGTGCGAGCTGCCTATGAAGTCGTCCGCCTCGAGGGCGGCGCACACACCTGCCGCCACGGCCTCCTCCCCGAGATAGAGATGGGCAAGCCCCGGCATGAGCCCCTTCTTGTAGAACTCGAACACCTCCTCCTCGAACCTGCGTGTCCTGTACATCACCTCGTAAAAGCCCAGCAGCCGCTTCTTTGAAAAACTCCTGATATCCATGCCGCCTCCCGCAACAAAGCCTGTATGCCAGCAAAAAATATGCGCCTGTCCGCGCTCCCGCCGGCCGGTACGGCAGATGCGCCGCCGTCTCCCGGCCCCGGCACAGCCCCTGAGCAGACGCGGAAACATTGCCTACAAGCGAATTAAAGCAAGTATCGTGCCAAGGCCCACGCACAAAAACAGGCCTGAATCCTCAAAAATGTCTTCCCATATGGCGCGATCAGGCGTATAATACAAGTGACATTGTGATACATGTGCCTAATGGCCCGCGATTTTGGCACAAATTGCGGCCCGCTTTGTGACAGATCCGCTTTCAGCAGGAGAGGGATTACTGCTCACCTACTTAAATCGATAACGTGGAGGGATAGGCGATGTTTGACTTTTCGGAGCAATACCGCGCCCGCGTGAAGGCCGCCTGGGAGCGTTTTATCGCCTTCGAGCCATACGACTATTCGGCGGTGCGCCCCGAGATCTACGCCTCATGGCAGCGCTCCCGCGACAGCGGCGTCGATCCCCTGCACGCGAAGGCCCTGATACTCAACGCCGACGACATAGCCAGGAGGATAGACGAAAGCAAGTCCATGATAGGGACGGTGCGCTCCTACATGGACCGGCTCTATTCGATAGTGAAGGGCTCCGGCTTTTACCTCATGCTCTGCGACCGCGAGGGCGTGATCCTCGACATGACGGGCGACGAGGACATAATCAGCGAGGCCTGCGAGAGCAGCAACCTTGTCGTCGGCGCGAACCGCAGCGAGGGTTTCGCCGGCACGAACGCCATAGGGGCCTGCCTGGCGCTCGACAGCCCGATACAGGTCTGGGGCGACGAGCACTACCTTGTCCCCCACAAGAAATACGCCTGCAGCGCCGGGCCCATACACGCCCCGAGCGGCGAGCTGATAGGCTGCCTGAACCTGACGGGCCTCGACAGCCGCGTGCACGCCCACACGCTCGGCATGGTGCTGTGCGCGGTCGACGGCATATCCAAGGAGCTTGAGATACGCGCGGCATACAACGACATAGAGACGATGAGCGCGCAGAGGAACATAATACTGGACTCCGTGTCGGTCGGCTTCATCATGCTCGACAGGGACGACCGCATAGTCCACGCCAATTCCAAGGCGCACGGCATGCTGGAGCTTCCCAGGGATGCCGTGGGGAAGGACTTCTTCGACTACTTCACCGTGAACGACCCGAAGCCCAACCCCTTCAGGTTTTCAGGGATGGACCGCCCGACGGCGAACGCCGAGACGAACTTCTACGCGAGGGGGAGCGGTCTTCCGCCCGTCAAGCTCAACATGTCGGTCAACTTCTCGGAGAAGCGCGGCAACAAGAGCATAGTCGTGCGGCTTGAGGAGACGAAGCACATACACAGGCTGGTCAACAAGGTCAGCGGCTTCAAGGCGTTCTTCACGTTCGACAGCATGGTGGGCAGCTCTGCGGCCCTGCGGCAGATGCTGGAATTCAGCCGCAGGGCGGCCAAAAGCTCGTCCAACATACTGATACTCGGCGAAAGCGGCTCCGGCAAGGAGCTCGTGGCCCAGGCCATACACAACAGCAGCAACTACGCCGCCGGGCCCTTCGTCGCGATAAACTGCGGCGCCCTGCCCAAGGGCCTCATCGAAAGCGAGCTCTTTGGCTATGAGGGGGGCTCCTTCACCGGGGCCAACAAGGACGGCAACCCCGGCAAGTTCGAGCTTGCCGACGGCGGCACCATATTCCTGGACGAGGTAGGCGACATGCCCCTCGACGTGCAGGCCACGCTTCTCCGGGTGATACAGACGCGGGAGGTCGTCCGCATAGGCGCGAAGTACTCGAAGAAGATAAACGTCCGGATAATCGCGGCCACGCACAGGGACCTTCGCGACTCCGTGGAGAACAAGACGTTCCGCGAGGATCTTTACTACCGCCTGAACGTGCTGATCATCAACGTGCCGCCGCTTCGCGACAGGGACGACGACGTGTGCGGGCTTGCGGACTATTTCCTGGGCCAGAAGACGAACCCGCGCGGCGAGAGGCAGTCCCTGCATCCCGAGGTCTACCCCCTGCTGCGCGCCTACGCGTGGCCGGGAAACGTGAGGGAGCTTGAAAACGCCATAGAGCGGGCCATGAACATAGTGGACGGGCCGACGATAAGGCCGGAGCATCTGCCGGCCCATATCTCGGGCAGGGCCGAGGGCGGCTGGCGCGCGGGGCAGCCCGCGCCGGCGCAGGACGCCGCCGTCTGGCCTGGCGCGGCCCGCGACGGCGACGGCGGGGGATCGCCTCTGAACCTCCGTTCCAACGGCTATTACATGATACTGTCCAGCCTGGAAAAGACGGGCGGCAACGTCAAGAGGGCGGCGGAGCTCCTCGGCATAAGCCGCCGGACGCTTTACCGAAAGATGGACAAGTTCGAGATCGACTATTCCGGGTATAGATAGGCAGGCTCGGAAATGGCGGGGCAAATGGGGCCTCGCCGTTCATGGGCAGGCAGCTGAAAGGGGCAACGCGCGAGATGGGCGGAAACAAGGCCATAGACAAGAAAAACATAAGGTGGCGCATAAGGAAATACGGCATGGACGCGCTGTTTCTGTTCGTGGGCTGCGCGATAGGGGCCTGCGCCACGATGTCCGTGATGATACCGAACGGCCTGACCGGCGGCGGCATAACGGGCCTGGCCCGCATACTGCAAAGCATCTTCCCCGCAGTGAATTTTTCCGTGCTGTATTACGGCTTCTCCATAGTGATATGGTTTGCCTGCCTGCTGCTGCTCGGCTTCAAGGAGGCCAGGAAGATCATCGTGATGACGGTGATCTACCCGCTTTTCCTGTTCGCATTCGAGCATCTTGACATACGCTTCCTCAACGAGAAGGACGTGATACTGGCGGCGGTGTACTGCGGGATTTTCTACGGGGTCTGCAACGGGCTCGTGTTTTCGAGGGGCTTCTCCTTCGGCGGTGCGGACACGGTCGCAAAGATCATCAGCAAGCGGCTCATGCCGCACGTGGGCGTCAGCAAGATACTGCTCTGCATGGACGTCGCCATCATAGTCGCGTCCGGCTTCGTGTTCGGCAGGAACATAGCCCTGTACGCCATAATCACTTCCATAATACTGGCGCGCGTCACCGACTACGTGCTCTACGGCTTCGAGACGAGGATCGTCGAGGTCGAGATCATCTCCGACAGGCACAAGGAGATATCGGACTACATCATGAACGAGGTCGAGCGGGGCGTCTCGTCCTCCGTGATACGCGGCGAGTACACGGGCACGGAGCGCAGGAAGACGGTCACGCTCTGCTCGCCTAGGGAGGGGATGCTCATCAGGTCCTACGTCGCCAGCCTGGACAGGAACGCGCTCATCACCGTCATCCACGTGGATTCAGTCTGGGGCAGGGACGAGGGCTTCAGGGACATCGAGGGGGAATAGGCCGGCCGTCTCCCAGGAGGCCCCCTTTCCCCTTTGCGCCGCGGCAAGCAGCAGCTCGACGAACATCGGTATGAAGGGGTTGTTGTTGCTCTGGTGCCACGCCGCCGTGAGGCTCGGGTTGCTCACCTGGTTCACGTCGAGGAACTTTATCTGGGGATCCGCGCGAAGCGTGTTTCTCGAGTCGAGCATGACCACGCCGATGTCCGCCTGCACCCACAGCATGCTCGTCTGTATATCCGGCGAATACTTGATCTTCGGCAGGAACTCCATGGCCCTGCACCCGTCGAGTATGAGCTGCGCCGATTTCTCCGAGTCGTCCGTCGATGAGATTATGAATGTCTGCGCCCCTATGTCCGACAGCCGTATCCCGCCGCGCGCGGCCAGGGGGTTGCGCCGGTGCACGGCTATGTGGTCACGGCTTTTCTCCAGTATGCGGAACGCTATGTTCTGGCGGTTCTCGATGTCGAAGAACAGCGTCAGCGCCAGGTCTATGCGCCCGTCGTACAGGGACGCGGCGAGCGAGTTGAAGCTGTGGTTCCGCAGCGTGATGTCCACATAGGGGAACGCCTTCGTGAACAGCTTCATGGACGAGGGCATCAGGTCGCTGACGTAGGTGCCGTCGAGTATACCTATGTTCAGGCTTCCCGACAGCCCGTGGGCCACGCCCTGCATCTTCTCGACCAGCCTTTCGTAGTCGCCGTAAAGGATGCCGAAGTTTTCAAACAGATACCGCCCGGCCCGCGTGAGCTTCACGGAACGGTTCGTCCTTACGAACAGCTTGGTGCCGAGCTCCTTCTCGATGGCGATCATCTGGCGGCTCAGGGCCGGCTGCGTGATGTAGAGAAGGTCGGCCGCCTGCGTGAAGTTAAGGCAGGCGGCGGCGGTAAGGAAGTATTTTATCTGCAGCATGTTCATGGCTCGCTCCATCGCGCCCCCCGGGCGCCGCAAACGACGACAGCCGTACCCCTCTACGGCTATTATACACCATATTTGAGGCCTAGTGTCCTGCGTCACCTAAAACTTTATAAACGCCGATCTTTTTTCCGCCAGGCTGCGTTGCAAAGCCTCGCCGAACCTTCGGGTTCGCCTACGTTTTGCGCCTTGCCTGACGA
>JAISXZ010000001.1 GCA_031270275.1 Eubacteriales Family XIII. Incertae Sedis bacterium
TTTTCTGCGGCTAGGCGGAGGAGGGAGCCATAGCGGGGCTATGGCGACCGACGACAACAACGCCGCAGGAAATCCACACAAGCCATTTGCCTAAAGGTGAATGAGACACTACACTAGGCCGGCCAGCGCCGCCCCCATGAGCGTCACGTTCTCAACCCTGACGAAACGGTGACAGAGCCCCATCATCCCGCGCGCGCCTACGCTCATGCAGCGGTCTATCCTCGGGCGCAGCATGCGCGAGCCGTAGAACGTCGAGCCTTCGGCGGAGATGCGGACGGGGCGGGCCGGATCCCTCGCGACGTCGCCCATGCGCGCGAGCGTCGCGGCAAGCGTCGATGCCACTATGAAGGACACGCGGTCGAAGAACGCCTCGATCAGCAGGCGCAGCCTCTCCCTGTCGTCCTCCCCGGCGCACAGCCCCGAAAGCGCGTTTTCGCCGTCCTGCGAGAGGCAGAAGCGGTCGGCCTCCCCGACGCCTATGGCCCCCAGCCCGTCGAGCCTGCGGCGGAACCCGTCCGAAAACAGCCCCCTCTCCCCCGCGAAGCGCATCCATTCGAGCATGAGCCCGCCGTGATAGGCGCCGGCGGCCATCTTCTCCAGCCATTGCCCCCCGGGGTCCGCCGTGGACGCCATGAACCGCCTGTCGGCTTCCTCCAGGGGGAGGCCCCTGTAGCCCCCGGCCTCTATGTTGACGATGGTGAAGCCCGGCCTTGCCGCCAGGGCCGCGTCCTTCAATATGCTTCCGTTTTTCTCCGTATAGCTGGCGTTTATGCCCGTCCCCATTATAAGGCCCATGAAGCCGCCGCGCCTTTCCTCGCCGCCGGCCGCCCAGAGCGCGCCTAGCTGCGTCGCCACGGTGTCGTTCAGCACGGCTATGCGCTTGTCGCAGGGCAGGCCTCGGGCCTTCAGGGCCGCGCGCAGCATCTCGCCCACCAGGGCGCCCTCGGCGTCCCTCACCTTCAGCTCCTTCGTGAAGGACACTATGCGGGCGTCTCTGTTGGGCAGGATCTCGGCCGGGTACGAAAAGCAGAAGCCGATGCTGTCGCTCTCGGATATCACGGGCGCGAGGCAGCCGGCTATCCCGTCGAAAAACTCCTCGACCCCTATCTCGCGCTTTACGCCGGGCATCAGGCTCTTTTCGCTGCGGCCTATGCCGCCGCGCGGCGAGACCGCGGCGACGCGCAGATTCGTCCCGCCCGCGTCTATCGCTATGACGCTGCCGCCGCCCGCGCCGCTGCGCAGCGCGCCCTCCACGTCGTCGGGGGAGATATAGGAGGGCAGCATGCGCAGGGAGCTTTCCCCGCCGCTCAGGCCGGCCAGCATCTCGGCCTCAAAACGCGCCGCGAAGCCCGGCATGTCGCCAATCTCCGCCCAAAGCCCCAGATCCTTCAGGAAACCCTCCGCCGCCGAAACGCCCATCAGGCCTCTCCCACCATTCTTTCCGGCCTCACCAGGCCGTCGAACTCCGACGCGCTCAGAAATCCCAGCGCGACGGCCTCCTCCCTCAGCGTGGAGCCGTTCATGTGCGCCGTCTTCGCTATCAGGGCCGCGTTTTCGTAGCCCAGCCGGGGGGCCAGGCAGGTCACCAGCATGAGGGAAGCCTCCAGATGCGCCTTTATCCTGGCCTCGTTCGGGCGGATGCCCTTCGCGCAGTTCTCGTCGAACGACAGCATCGCGTCGCCTAGGAGCTTTATGGACTGGAGCAGGTTGTATATCAGGACCGGCATGTACACGTTCAGCTGGAAATTGCCCTGGGAGGCCGCCATGCCTATCGTGACGTCGTTGCCCATGACCTGGCAGCAGGCCATGCATAGCGCCTCGCACTGCGTAGGGTTCACCTTGCCCGGCATTATGGAGCTGCCCGGCTCGTTTTCGGGGATGATCAGCTCGCCTATGCCGCAGCGCGGCCCGCTCGAGAGCAGGCGCACGTCGTTCGCCGCCTTCATGAGGTCGGCCGCCAGGGCCTTGAACGCGCCGTGCAGGTTCACGAGGGCGTCCCTGCTCGTGAGCGCGTGGAACTTGTTCTCCGCCGTCACGAATTCGCGCCCGGTCAGCAGGCTTATCTTTTGGGCCGCCAGGCTGCCGAAGCCTGGGCGGGCGTTCAGCCCCGTGCCGACGGCCGTGCCGCCGAGGGCGAGGCGCCGCACAGGGCCGAGGGCGGCGCGTATCATGCCCCCGGTCTCGGAGAGCATGGCCTGCCACGCGCTTATCTCCTGGCCGAGGGTAAGGGGCGTGGCGTCCTGCAGATGCGTGCGCCCTATCTTTATGATGCCCGCGTATCTTTCCGAGAGGCCGGCGAACGTGGCTTCAAGCCCCGAAAGGGCCGGCAGCAGCGCGTCCTCCGTCTCCGTGACCGCCGCTATGTGCATCGCGGCCGGAAAGGCGTCGTTGGAGCTTTGGCCCATGTTTACGTCGTCGTTCGGGTGAAGCCCGGCCATATGGGCTATGACCTCGTTCACGTTCATGTTGGTCTGCGTGCCGCTGCCCGTCTGCCATACGGACAGGGGGAAATGCCCGTACAGCCCGCCCGCCAGTATCTCGTCGCAGGCCCTGCCTATCGCCTCGGCCTTGCGGGCGTCGAGGGCCCCGAGCTCGCTGTTCGCCTGGGCCGAGGCCTTCTTCAGCACGGCGAAGGCCCGTATCACCGACAGGGGCATCTTCTCCCAGCCTATGCTGAAATTCTCCAGGCTGCGCTGGGTCTGCGCACCCCAAAGCCTGTCCGCGGCGACCTTTACCTCGCCCATCGTGTCCTTCTCGATCCTGTACCCGGCCTCTGCGTCCATCTTTTAGGGCTTCCTTTCCTCCCAGGCCCGCGCCACGGCCCCCGCGACCGCGCCGGCCACGGCCCCGTCGAAGGCTCCGGGTATTATGTAGTCGGGCCGCAGTTCCTCCGGCCTTATGACGTCGGCCAGCGCGTAGGCCGCCGCCACCTTCATGTCCTCCGTGATGGCCTTCGCCCTGGCCGCCAGCGCCCCCTTGAATATGCCGGGGAAGACCAGCACGTTGTTTATCTGGTTCGGGAAGTCGGAGCGGCCCGTGCCGACGACGGCGGCGCCTGCGGCCTTCGCGAGCTCGGGCATTATCTCCGGCTCGGGGTTTGACATCGCGAATATCACGGGCCTTTCGTTCATCTCCGCGACCATGCCCTCCGTGAGCAGCCTTGGGCCGGAGACCCCTACGAACAGATCCCTGCCGCGCACGGCCTCCGCCAGGCCGCCGCGCACATCGCCCTTGTTCGTGATCTCGAGCAGGTCTATCTTGTCCCTCGACAGCTCGGAAAGCCTCTCGGCGCTGATCGCGCCCTTGCTGTCGCAGACCACTATGTCGCGCACGCCGAGCGCCAGCAGCATCCTGGACACGGCCGTGCCTGCGGCGCCGGCCCCGTTTATCGCCACCTTGACGTCGCGCAGCGGCCTGCCGAGCAGCCGGAAGGCGTTTATCGCCGCCGCCGACACCACGACCGCCGTCCCGTGCTGGTCGTCGTGAAAGACGGGTATGTCGAGCGCCTCCTGGAGCCGGCGCTCTATCTCGAAGCAGCGCGGCGCCGAGATGTCCTCGAGGTTTATCCCGCCGAAGACAGGCGCTATGTTCCTGACTATGTGTATTATCTCCTCGGTGTCCTGGGTGTCAAGGCAGATGGGCACGGCGTCCACGTTGCCGAAGGCCTTGAACAGTATGGCCTTGCCCTCCATCACGGGGATGGAGGCCAAACCGCCTATGTTGCCCAGCCCCAGCACGGCGGAACCGTCGCTCACAACCGCCACGGTGCGGCCCTTGGGCGTGTATCTGTACACGTTTTCGGGGTCGTCGCGTATCTCCAGGCAGGGCTGCGCCACGCCCGGCGTATAGGCGGTCGAGAGGTCGTCCTTGGTCTTCAGCGGCACCCTGGAGACTATCTCCATTTTGCCTCGGTTCAGGTCATGCAGGCGCAGGGATTCCTCGTAGTAGTTCATTGACATGCCAGCTCCTTTCAGGTTGCCATCCGAATCTCCGAAGCAGCGCGTCCCCACAGAAGGCGTCCTTTGGGACGGTTCAGCGGGCGCCCTGCCTCCACGAGCTTTTCAGGCCGACGATCTCGTTGAAGACCTTCTCGCCGCCGGCCTCGGCCGAGCACAGCTTCGCGTCGGCTATGTAGTAGCCGTGGCGGAAAAACTGGAAACGCTCGCCCGGCTTCGCGTCGGCCGCCAGTGGCTCGGCCCACGCGCGCCTCTCGGACAGGGACAGGGGGTTCAGGGCGCTCTCCCCGTCCTCGCCCTCCGACATGAGGAGGCCGTAGGCCCTGATCCTTATGCTCACGGCGGTCCTTGCCTCGACCCAGTGTATGGTCCCCCTGACCTTGCGCGTCTCCCCGCTCCCGCTCTTTGTCGCAGGGTCATAGCTGCACCGAAGCTCCAGAATCCCGCCGTCCGCGCCCTTCACTGCCTCGTCGCAGCGCAGCAGATAGGCGCCTTTGAGGCGCACCTCGTTGCCGGGGAAAAGCCTGAAATACTTCTTCTCCGGGAACTCCATGAAATCCGCCCCGTCGATGTAAAGCTCGCCCGAAAAAGGCACGGTGCGCGAGCCCATGGAAGGGTCGTCCTTGTTGTTCTCTATCTCCAGCTCCTCGGAGGCCCCTGCGGGGTAGTTGGTTATGACCACCCTTATCGGATCCTCCACGACGTTCCTGCTTGCGACGCGCGGCTTCAGATCCTCCCTGACGCAGTGCTCCAGCAGGGCGATGTCCACGGTGCTGTTCGACTTCGACACGCCTATGCGCTCGCAGAAGTCGCGAATGGCCTCCGGGGTGTAGCCCCGCCGCCTGATCCCGGCTATGGTGGGCATCCTCGGGTCGTCCCAGCCCTCGACGTCGCCGCTGTCCACCAAGGCCTTCAGGTGGCGCTTGCTCATGACCGTGTTGCTCAGGCTCAGGCGCGCGAACTCTATCTGCCTGGGCGGCAGCGGCCATTCGAGCTCCGCCAGCACCCAGTCGTAGAGCGGCCTGTGGTCCTCGAACTCGAGCGTGCATATGGAGTGCGTGACGCCCTCGATGGCGTCCTCTATGGGATGGGCGTAGTCGTACATGGGGTATACGCGCCATCTGTCGCCCGTGTTGTGGTGCTCGGCGTGGGCTATGCGGTAGATCACGGGGTCGCGCATGTTGATGTTGGGCGACGCCATGTCTATCTTCGCCCGCAGCACCTTCTCGCCGTCCGCGTAGAGGCCGTCCCGCATCTCCTGGAAAAGCCTCAGGTTTTCCTCTACGCCGCGCCCGCGCCATGGGCTCTCCCTTCCTGGCACGGTCAGCGTCCCCCGGTACTCCCTTATCTCGTCGGCGGAAAGGTCGTCCACAAAGGCCCGGCCCTTCTTTATGAGCTCGACGGCGCAGGCGTACATCTTTTCAAAATAATCGGAGGCGAACAGGCTTTCCCCCCACTCGAAGCCGAGCCAGCGCACGTCCTCCTCTATGGAATCGACGTATTCCGTGTCCTCCTTGACGGGGTTGGTGTCGTCGAAGCGCAGATTGCATCTGCCGCCGTATTTTTCGGCCGTGCCGAAGTTCAGGCAGACGGATTTCGCGTGGCCTATGTGCAGATAGCCGTTCGGCTCCGGCGGAAACCTGGTGCATATGGGCCGGTCCCCGTAGACGCCTGCGGCGATGTCCTTTTCTATCGCGGCCTGTATGAAGTTTGAAGGCTCAGGGGCGGGCCTGTCCTTGGCCCCGACGGCCGCCCCCGCTGTTTTTCCCGGGTCTGTGTCGCTGTATGGCATCCGTAGCCCTCCCGTACTGTCGGGGAAACCCCGATAGCCGCTATTCGGCCTGCTTTAGGCAGTCCAGCAGCAGCTTTTCGAAATCGCTGACATGGATCGTGCAGCCTGATATCACGTCCGTGTATCCGTCCGAATCGGGCACAAGCGCCGCAGGGCCGTTCTTCAGCACATACTGCTCCGCTGCGGTTGCCTGGTCGTACCATTCGCCGACCGCGCCGGCGGCCAGCATGCCGTACAGCCCGCTTTTGGAATACTGCTTCTTTCGGATCGGGATGCTGTCGTCCACGTAGATAGCGTCCCAGTTGACCTTCGTTATCTCGCCGCCATCGACTGTGAGCTCCAGCGTGTCCTTCCAGCCGCTCGAGGAAAACTCGTCCAGCTGCGCGGTGTACACGCCGTCGCGGTAGCTGGTGGCGGACGAACAGGCAGCCATGCCGATCAGCAGCGTGCAGACCGCCAGGCACACAATATATTTCGGACGCTTCATCATAGTACCCTCCCGGATATTCGTTGCGCGAACGGGCAATGTGCCGCGGCTGCCCCTCTGCGGGGCGGCCTTCACCGCGCGGACAGGCGGAACTGCCCCACAAGGCCTGTAAGCAGCCTCGACTGTTCGGAAATCTCCCCCGCCGCGCCGGCCGACTGTTCGGCAATGCCCCTGTTCTGCCCCACAATGGCCTCCACCATCCCCACATTGTCTATAATCTGCCGGATGTCCTCCGCCTGTTCCTGCGAGCGCACGGCGATATCGCCGATGATCGTGTTGCTCTGCGCGACCCCCGATACGATCTCCGCCAGCGACTGCGCGGTCTCTTCGGCAATGCGGGAGCCGAGGGCGGCCTTCTGCACGGTGTTTTCGATCAGCGCGCCGGTGTCCCTGGCCGCCTCCGCGCTCTTTGCGGCAAGGCTGCGGACCTCGTCGGCCACCACGGCGAAGCCTTTGCCGTGCTGCCCCGCCCTGGCGGCCTCCACCGACGCGTTCAGGGCGAGGATGTTCGTCTGGAACGCGATATTGTCGATGATCTTGATGACGTCGCCGATAGACTGGCCGGCCTGGTCGATCTCCTGCGCCGCCTTGATCATGCGGACCATCTTTTCGCTGCCGGACTCGGCGTTCCGCTGTATCATCTCCACCAATTGGGTCGCCTGCACCGCAAGCCGGGAGTTTTCCCCGGCCTTTTGGGTCACCTGCCGCACCGACTGCGACAGCTGCAATACCGCGTCCGCCTGCCTCTGCGTGCCGTCCGCCAATCGGTCCGAGCCCTCGGACAGCCCGCCCGCGTTTTGGGCCACGAGCGCCGTCGAACGGACGATGGCGTCAAACTTCTGGTTCAGATCCTGGATCATTTTTCGGACCGCCAGCCCCATCGTGTCCTCGGGGGACTGCAGCTCCAGCTCGGCCGTCAGGTCGCCGTCGGCCACGCGGCCTATGGCGCTGTCGATATGGTGCAGGCGTTCAAGCAGGGCCAGCATCGCGGACGTGCATTCCGCAACCTCGTCTTTTCCGCTCGCGATGCCGCGCAGGCTGCGGTCCGCCTGCGGGGACATCGCCAGATTGCCGCTTTCCCCGATCTGGTTCATGAGATCCCGCATGCCCTTAAGCGGCCTGGTTACGGACCGCGTGACGGCCAGCGCCAGATACGCCGTGACGAACAGGGCGGCCACGGACACGGCAATCACGATCGCCAGGGCCGTCGCGTTGAACCGCTTCGTCTGCGCCGTCGGATTGTCGGAGGTTTCCGAGATGTCGTTGATCCTGTTGGACAGCAGCTCGTGGGCCAGCAGATTCGTCCTGCGCAGCTCGCCGGCCCGCTGCGCAAACGCCGCGTATTCCGCGTCGGTCAGCCCGGCCTCCAGGTCGTAGTCGCCCGCCAAGGCGTGCAGCCCGTCCCTCCATTGCCCGTAAAGGGACTCATACGACCCGATCACGTCGCGCGAGGCCGACAGCGCCTCGTTCTGATCGATGTAGGCGTACAGGCTCTCCAGGCGGAAATCGCAGTACATCAGCTGCTTCGACACGTCCGCATAGGCGGACTCCGAGCCCGTCTGCAGGAAGACGCCGGCGGAGATCCTGGTTTCGTTGAGGATGTGCATCAGCTCGTTGGCATTGCCCTGCAGGCCCCCGTATAGGCCGATCTCGTCGATGTCGCTTCCGGTGCTCATCGTAGAGATGACTGCCGTGACGGCGATCAGCAGCAGCAATATGAAGACGGCGGCAAAGGAAAGCGCGATTTTGTGGGCGATTCTCAGTTTCTTCATGCAGGCGGCACCTCCAGTCTGTCCCTCCGGCGTGGCGGAAATCAAACGAAGCCGCCTGCCGCTATCATTATATACTATTTTCGCTGAAAAAACGATCTGTATCAAAAAAAGCCGCAAAAATTGTTGTGGAAAGAGCCGCAGCCCGGTGGTATACTTTAAGCAGATGGATGGCGTGCAGATTTTTGCGCTTCGGCCTTAGGAACTGTTAAAAAACAACCTGCACATTTGGCTTGCCCTTTTGCGCCCCGGCTGCGTTGCCGGAACCCTTGAATACTACAAGTATTCGCGGAACCCGGCGCCTTGCCGGGACACA
>JAISXZ010000003.1 GCA_031270275.1 Eubacteriales Family XIII. Incertae Sedis bacterium
TGTGTCCCGGCAAGGCGCCGGGTTCCGCGAATACTTGTAGTATTCAAGGGTTCCGGCAACGCAGCCGGGGCGCAAAAGGGCAAGCCAAATGTGCAGGTTGTTTTTTAACAGTTCCTAAGCATTCGTCGAGGGAATTGGAGAATACGACATGAAAAACCACGACAAGAGCTTCGGACGCGGCAGGAAGGCCCTTTCAATGGCGCTGGCGGCGGCGCTGGCTGTATCGGCGGCGCTCGCGCTGTCCGCCTGCGGCGGGGAGAAGGGCAGGGATGTCGTCAGGGTGGGCGACACGGTGCTGACCGAGGCCCAGCTCGATGCCTATACCGAGCTCATGATGGCGGTGCAGGGCATAGACTTCGACACGATCCCGGACGAAAGCCTGCGGGAGGAGCTGCGGCGCGAGGCCAAGCTGAGCATGCTGGACATGATGACCGAGGTGGAGGTCACGCGTCTGCATTTCGAGGGCAAGGACGTGATGCCGGAGGATTTTGACGAGCAGGTGCAGGGCTTGATAGACAGCGTGAACAGCGACGCCCAGTACGGGAGCGTACTCAGGGACAGGGGCGTTGGGGACGACACGCTGAGGTATTTCATGGAGGCGCAGTTCCTGCAGCAGGCACTGGCCGACGAGGTGTCGGAGGGGCTGCCGGAGCCCACGGAGCAGGAGATACGCGACTACTACGACGAGAACAAGGATTCCCTCCAGATCGCCGAGAAAAGGGCCGTCAGCCACATACTGGTCGGCTCGTCCGAGCACAAGGACGAGGACAGGGAGCTCATAGAGGATATCCGCGCCAAAATAGCGGGCGGCGAGGAGAGCTTTGAGGACATGGCCAGGGAATACAGCACGGACAGCTCCAACAGCGGCAACGGCGGCGCGATGGATCCTGTCGAGAGGGGGACCTTCGTGACGGAGTTCGACGACGCCGCGTTCAGCCTGGGGGTGGGCGTGCTGAGCGACGTGATAGAGACGCAGTTCGGCTTTCACATACTGAGGGTTGACGAGATACAGCCCGCCCAGGCGCAGGCCCTGGAGGACGCGCGGGAGAGCATAGTCCAGGCGCTTGTGCAGTCGGCCACCTACGGCCTTTTCATGGAGCGCGTGACGGAGCTTATGGCCGAGGCCGACATAGAGTACCTGAGCGAGGACTATCCCGCCCCGGACGAGAGGGAGGCCGCCGATGCGGAGCCGTCCACGGGCGCCGGCATAGAGGCGCTTCCCGACGAGGGAGACCTCGAGTGACGGCGGGATGGAGGAACAATCTTATACGCCTCGATCCCTACAGGGCGGGCGAGCAGCCTAAGAGCGCGGACGTCATAAAGCTCAACGCGAACGAGAACCCCTATCCGCCCGCGCCGGGCGTGTACGCCGCGGTGCGCGGCCTGGAGTGCGAGGGCCTCAGGCGATACCCCAGCGCCGACGGCGGGGGTCTGCGGCGGGCGCTCGCCGCCTACCACGGCCTAGACGAGGGCGAGGTGTTCGTCGGGAACGGCTCGGACGAGATACTGGCGCTTGCCTTCAGGGCCTTTTTCAACTCCGGCAGCCCCGTGCTGTTCCCCGACGTGACGTATTCGTTCTACCCCGTGTGGTGCAGGCTGTTCGGCATAGCCTACGAGACGAGGGGCCTGGCGGAGGACTTCAGCGCGCGCGTAGACGATTACAAGGGCGAGAACGGCGGCGTCGTGCTCGCCAACCCGAACGCCCCGACAGGCGTCTGCCTGCCCGACGGCGGCGTCGAGCGGCTCATGAGGCGGAACGGCGGGGCGTCCGTCGTGATAATCGACGAGGCGTATATCGATTTCGGCGGGGTTTCCTCCGTGGGGCTCGTGCGCGAGTTCGAGAATCTGCTGGTGGTCCAGACCTTCTCCAAGGGGCGCGCGCTGGCGGGGATGAGGCTCGGCATGGCCTTCGGCAGCCCCGCGCTGATATCCGTGCTGGAGGCGGTGAAAAACTCGTTCAACTCCTACCCCGTGGACAGCGTCGCGGAGGCGGCGGGCATCGCCTCGATAGAGGACGATGCGTATTTCAGGGCGCGGGCGGGGCAGGTGGCCGCCACCAGGGACAGGGTAGCCGGCCAAATGCGCGGGATGGGCTTCCGGCTGACGGACAGCCGCGCGAACTTCCTGTTCGCCGCCCACCCGGACATCGACGCGGAGGCGCTTAAGGCCCACCTCGGGGGCAGGGGCATCCTGGTCAGGCATTTCCGCCTGCCGGGCATAGAGCGGCATCTCAGGATATCGGTGGGTACGGACGCGGAGATGGATGCCCTGCTCGAAGGGATAAGGGAGTTTATGGAATGCTTTTCAGCAATGTAAACATCATGGACGCACAGGGCCAAGTCACGGAGAACGCATATCTCGGCACGGCCGGCGAAAGGATATCCTATATAGGCGCGTCAAGGCCGGAGGGCGACTTCGGCAGGGCGATCGACGGGCGCGGCAAGCTGCTTATGCCGGGATTCTACAACGCCCACGCGCATTCGCCCATGACCCTGCTGCGCGGCTACGGCGAGAACATGCGCCTCCAGGAGTGGCTGAACGCGCGGATATTCCCGTTCGAGGACAGGCTGGACGGAAACGCCGTCTACTGGGGGACGATGCTGGCGATGGCGGAATCCATGCGCTTCGGCATCGTCTCCACGACGGACATGTACAATTTCTGCGACGAAATGGCCAGGGCCGTGGCGGACAGCGGCATGAAGGCGAACATAAGCCGGGCGCTGCTGTCCTTCGACCCCGGCGAGGACATCCACGGCATGGAGAGCTTCAGGGAATGCCGGGAGCTTTACGGAAACTGGAACGGGGCGGAGGGCGGCCGGCTGATCGTGGACATGTCGATACACGCGGAATACACCTCCACCCCGCGCATCGTGTCGCAGCTGGCCGAGTACGCCGGGGATGTAGGCGCGAACATGCACGTCCATGTCTCGGAGACGGAGTCGGAGCACGAGGGCTGCAAGGAGAGGCACGGCGGCATGACGCCCGTGGAGTATTTCTCGTCGCTGGGCCTTTTCGGCACGAGGACGACGGCCGCGCACTGCGTCTGGCTCAGCGAGCATGACATGGAGCTGCTCGCCGAGAAGGGGGTCACGGTCGCGAGCTGCCCCGTCAGCAACATGAAGCTCGCCAGCGGCGTCTGCAACGTGCCGCTGCTGCTTGAAAAGGGCGTGAACGTGGCGATAGGCACGGACGGGGCCGCGAGCAACAACAGCCTGAACTACATCGAGGAGATGAAGTTCTTCGCGCTTGCCAACAAGGTTATGCGCGGCGATCCCACGCTCGTAAGCCCGGCCGAGACCCTGCGGGCCGCGACGCTGGCCGGCGCGCGGAGCCAGGGGCGCAGCGGCTGCGGCGACATAGCCGTCGGCGCGAGGGCGGACCTCATAGCGCTCGATCTCTCGGTCCCGAACATGCGCCCCATACACGATCTCGCCAGCAACGTCGTGTATTCGGCGTGCGGAAGCGACGTGGCCCTGACCATGGTAGACGGCAGGATTGTCTACGAGAACGGCAAGCACCTCACCATCGACGTCGAAAGGGCGGTATACGAGACCGAAAGGGCGAAGGACAGGATACTTGGGGAACTGAGGTAGCATGGCGAAAAAGACCTTCATGCAGGGCGCGGTGATACTTGCGGCGGCCGGCGTCATAATCAAGGCATTGGGCGCCGTTTTCAGGATACCGCTCGGAAACATGATAAGCGACGAGGGCATGGGATACTACCAGACCGCCTACGTCATATACGTCATGTTCCTCGTGCTGTCCAACACAGGCATGCCCGTCGCCATATCGCGCGTGGTCTCGGAAAGGCTCGCGGTCTCGGACCGCGAGGGGGCGCACAGGGTCTTCCGCGTATCCTTTCTGCTCGTGTCCGCCATAGGGCTGGCCTCCTTCCTGTTCTGCTTCTTCCAGAGCGAATTCCTGCTGGGGTTTTTCCCGAACATGGAGAATGCGTCCTACTCAATACGGGCGATATCCCCGGCCCTGCTCATAGTGCCGGTCATGGCCTCGTTCAGGGGCTATTTCCAAGGGATGCAGAACATGCGGCCGACCGCCAACTCGCAGATTGTCGAGCAGCTGTTCAGGGTGGCCGTCGGCCTGTCGCTGGCGTTCTTCCTCCTGCCGAAGGGCGAGCAGTTCGCGGCGGCGGGCGCGGCCTTCGGGGCGACGGCGGGCGCGGCCTTCGGGCTTGCCGCCATAGCGCTCATCTACTATTTCAGCAGGGGCAGGCTGCGCGCGGCCAGGCGGGCCGCGGGCCGCAGGGGCCGCGCGGGCGCGGACAGCACGCGCAGGACGCTTTTCAGGATACTGGCGATAGCCGTCCCCATCACGATAGGCGCCTCCATCATGCCCATCATGAATTTCATAGATCTGGCGCTGATCACGAACAGGCTCTCGGACATGGGATGGGCCCCCGACGACGTGCGCGGGGCCTACGGCCAGCTTACGGGCTTCGCCAACCCCCTGATAAACCTGCCGCAGATACTGACGCAGTCCGTGGCGATGAGCCTGGTCCCTGCGGTGGCGGGGGCCTACAAGAGGGGCGACACGGAATTTCTGAGGCACAACATAAGGCTGGGGCTCAGGACCTCGCTGGTGATAGGGCTGCCCTGCGCCCTCGGCATCATGACGCTGTCCACGCAGATAATGGAGATGTTCTTCCCGGCGGAGAAGGAAGCGGCGGACAGCGCGGCGTCCTTCCTGTTCATACTCGCGTTCGGCATAATATTCCTTTCGGCGGTCCAGACCCTTACGGGCGTGCTGCAGGGCGTGGGGCGGCAGATGACGCCCGTGCGCAACCTGTTCGTCGGCGCCGCCGTCAAGGTGGCGGTGACCTGGGTCCTGATAGCCGTGCCGTCGATAAACGTGAAGGGGGCGGCGATAGGCACGGTGACGGCTTACTTCGTGGCGGCCGCGCTGAACCTGGCGGCGGTGAGGCGGCATACGGGAACATCCTTCGAGATAGGCAAGACCTTCGTGAAGCCCGCCGTCGCCGCCCTCGTCATGAGCCTCGTCGCGGGCGGCTCGTACAGGCTGTTCAGCCTGCTGCTGGGCGGGGCGCCGGCGGCCTTCGCCACGGCGCTCGCCGTGGTCGCGGGCGTGATCGTCTATGCCGCCATGATATTCGTCAGCGGCGCGG
>JAISXZ010000073.1 GCA_031270275.1 Eubacteriales Family XIII. Incertae Sedis bacterium
CTCCGCAGGTACGCCTTGTGCAGCATACCGTAACGCCCAAGCGGAGCCGCGTCCGGCGGTTCGCTTAATGCGATATTCGGCAAGAGGTAATCACCGACAAGCCGATACGTCAATTCGGCTGTCGCCTCCGCGCTGTCGTCCGCAAGAGCAATGAATTTTACCCCGTGTTCGCAGAGCAGTTCACGCCACGCCGACACGAGCGGAAACGTCCTCGCGATCCGTGATATGTCCGTGACGATAACCGCGCCGATTTCCCCGGCTTTTATGTCCGCCGTCAGCGCGGTCATCACGGGTCGGCTAAGCGTGTTTCCCGCCGTTTCGCTGTCGCGGTAGCAAACTGTATCGGCATAGCCGTGTTCCTCCGCATAAGCGCGAAGCCGCGCCTCCTGTTCCGCGATTGCCGCTTCGTCCGCATATGCGGTTCGGCAGTAAATCGCTGTCTTTCGCTTTTTGTCCATAGTCTTTTCCTTTCCCGGCTTAACGCCGTATGATGTGGTGTCCGTCCGTTTGTGCCGCAAACGCCGTGACCGCCATTAAAAAATGGACTTCGATTAAAAAGTCCATCAGAGCATATCACACCCGGAGGGCGCTTAAATTTACTGACCCATACAAGCGATCGCGCCGGACGCTGAGACATCTTCAGCAATTATTTGTGGCGGCGCGAAGCGGCGCCATGGGGTCAGTAACCTTACTTCCTGTATACGGAGGGCATCACGTACTTGAAGCTATGCGTGCAGGAGGAAAGGGACTCGCTGTGGCCTATCAGCAGATAGCCGCCGGGCAGCAGCGCGTCGTAGAACTTGTTGATGAGGGTGTTTTTTGTCGGGATGTCGAAGTATATCATGACGTTCCGGCAGAATATGGCCTGGAAGGGCTGGCGGAACGTGAATCTGTCGAGCAGGTTGAAGCGCCGGAAAGCGAGGCTGGCCTTTAGCTTCTCGGTGACGGAGTACCTGTTTTCGTCGTAGGGCTTGAAATACTTCTTCACCCATTCGGGGGGCATCTCCGCAAGGTCGCTCTTGGGGTAGAGCCCCTGCCTCGCAGCGTCGAGGGCCTTGTCGGATATGTCGGACGACAGTATGGTGTGCTCCCAGCCCGCCGCCGACTGCCCGAGGTATTCCAGCGTGAGCACGGCCAGCGTATAGGGCTCCTGCCCCGTCGAGCAGCCCGCGCACCACACGCGCAGATCCCTGGTGCGCAGCTCCCTGTCTATCCAGGGCAGTATGGTGCCGCCGTAGAAATCGAAGTGGTCGCGCTCGCGCATGAAGTAGGTGTGGTTGGTCGTAAGCCTGTTCAGCAGGGTTATGATCTCCTCGCCCGTCGGATCCTTTTTCGCGAACTCGAGATATTCCATGTAGCTGGCGAAGCCCAGCCCCGGTATGTAGTTGCCAAGGCGCCCCTCTATGAGGGCGCGCTTCTTGCGAAGGTCCACGCCGTAGTTGGACTGGATGAACGATGTAAGCGCGCTGAATTCGCTGTCGGTTATCTTTAGCATGTAAACCTCGTCTGCCTGGAATGGCCCCTAAGCTGTCGTTGCCGGGCGGTTGCCGCCCACCCACTTTAATCGAAACCGCCAGCGTCAGTACTGCGTAAGTATGCTCTGTATGTCCAATATAAGGCTGATGCTGCCGTCGCCGAGTATGGTGCAGCCCGCGATGCCCGTGGACTTCACGTCGTACCAGCTCAGATAGTTGGGCAGGGGCTTAACGACCACCTGATGCTTGCCCAGGAGCTTGTCGGCCAGTATGCAGGCCAGGCGCTCGCCCGAATCGACGAGGAGCAGTATGCCGTCCACCACGTTTGTGATGCAGCCGTCGATGCCGAATATCCTGTGCAGCCGGATTATCGGGTACGCGGCGCCCCTTATCATTATCATCTCGTTGCCGTCCGGGTCCGAGAGCAGCTGCGACGCGGAGGCCTTGAAGGACTCGCGGATGTTGGCTATCGGGATGGCGTAGGTGTTGCCGCCGGCCTCTATCTCCATGCTGGCTATGATGGCGAGCGTTAGGGGTATCTTGAAGAATATCTCGGTGCCCTTCCCCTTGACGCTCTCTATGGTGACGCTCCCGCCTATCTTCTCGATGTTCTTCTTCACGACGTCCATGCCGACGCCCCTGCCCGAAAACTCGGTCACGGTCTCCTTCGTGGAAAATCCGGGGAGCATCAGCATGCTGAAGATCTCCTTTTCCGAATATTCCCCCTCGGGCTTCATCAGCAGGCCCCTGTCCCGCGCCTTGGCGAGTATGACGTCGGCGTCCAGCCCCTTGCCGTCGTCGCTGACGGAGATGATGATGTCGCCGCCGACGTTCTGCGCGGTGAGGACGATGCTGCCGACGGCGGGCTTGCCGGTATTGGCGCGGTCGGCCCTGCTCTCTATCGCGTGGTCCATGGCGTTCCTGACTAGGTGCATGATGGGGTCGCCGATGGCGTCTATGATGGTCTTGTCAACCTCGGTGGTCTCGCCCACGAGGGTGAGGTCCACGTCCTTGTCGAGCTGCTTGCCCATGTCGCGCACTATGCGGCGCATCTTCTGGAAGGTCGTGGCGACGGGCATCATGCGGACGGACATTACCGTGTCCTGCAGCTCGTCCGTCAGCTTCCTGAGCTGGCGCGCGGACTTGTGGAAGTTCTCGAGCTCAAGCCCTACGAGGTCGGGGCTGCCCGAGACCATGGACTCGGTTATGACTATCTCGCCCACCAGGTCCATGAGTATGTCAAGCTTGTTCAGATCGACGTTTATCAGGTTCTGCTTCGTGGGCTTGTGGGCCGCCTGCTCCGTAGCGTCGGGGGGCGCGGGTTTTTCGGGCGCGGGGGGCGCGTCGGGCGGCGCGGGTTTTTCGGGCGCCGCGTCTGGGGCTGCGGCGCTTTCCGCAGGCGGGGCCTGCGCCCCCGTCCCGCCGGCCTCGTCCTCCTGGGGCTCCGCCCCGGCGCCGTCGGGCAGCTTTTCCACGAATGCCACGCTATCGACGGACAGCGTAGCCTTGGCCGTCTGCTCCACCTCGTCCCGCGACATGAAGGTCACGAAGGTGCAGTAGAAGCCGTGCTGCTGGATTATGTCCGAGGCCTCGGGGTTGGACTCGAGCTCGTCCGGCAGCATCCTCGGCACCTCGCCCATGGTCTGGAGCTTGCTCACGAGCATGAAGGCCCGTATGTTTTCCATCTGGCAGTCCTCGGTGAAGTAGACGTGCAGATGGTAGAGGCTCTCGCCCTCGGCCAGGGTCTTCCGTATGTCCTCGTCGGAGGGGTAGACGCCGGCCGGCGCCTCGTCGGCGGGCTTCGCTGCGGGCGCCGCCTTCTCCGGCGCGGCTGGCCCTGCGGCCTTGGCCCCCTTGGCAGCGGGCTTCTTGGGCGGGGGGGCCGCCTCGCCGCCGGCGGACTTCATGGCGCTTATCAGATCGAGTATCTCGTCCACGAGCCCGGCGCTCTCTGTCGAAAGGGTCTCGCCCTGCTGTATCTTGTCCACCTCCGTCTTAAGGAAGTCGGACACCCGCAGCACGAGGTCGAACAGCACCTCGAAGAAGCTTTCGTCGATGCCGCCGCGCTCCCGGACGATGAAGAACAGATCCTCGAGCTTGTGCGACACCTCGGCTATTATATTGAAGGCCATCATGGCGGACGAGCCCTTTATCGTGTGCATTATCCGAAAAATCTCGTTGATGTTGTCCGACGAGAGGTTTTTGTCATGCTCCGACTGCAGCAGTATCTCGTCCAGCTGCTCAAGCAAGGTGGTTGATTCAAACAGATACAGCTCAAGCATCGAATCGTTTGTATCGTAGTCGCTCATTCCTGCCTCCATCGCGGCTTCAAGGCCGGCACAAATAATGACGAGAGGACAACCCATAGACTGATTTTAACACAATGCAATGAAAAAATCAATTTTTTTTGACTTTGCCCTCTGGGCGCCCCCGTTGCCCGCAGGGCGAAAATTCCCGTTGCGTCCGCGCGGGCTTTGAGGTATCATATCATTAACGGCATGCAGGCGGCAAACGCGGATTTTTGTTTGGAAGGAAGGGGTTTTTCGGATGAGGGACACGGCTATGAAAGGACTGCTTTCGGCCATGATGGCGGCGGCGCTCGCGGCGGCCATCGCGGCCCCGGCCCCGGCGCAGGCCGCCGGCGCGGACGCGCTCGACGGGGCGGCCGCCGCGGCGGCGGCCTACATAAGCGGCGCGGTCACGGCGCCGGCCGTGGGTTCGGTCGGGGGTGAATGGGCGGTGATCGGGCTCGCGCGAAGCGGCTACGAGCTGCCGGACGCGTATTTCGAGGGCTACCGCAGGGCTGTCGAGGACTATGTCGAGGAATGCGGCGGTGTCCTGCACGACAAGAAATACACGGAGTATTCCCGCGTCATACTGGGCCTTACGGCGGCGGGTTATGACCCGAGGGATGTCGCGGGCTACGATCTGACCGCCGCGCTCGGCGATTTCGAGCGCACGGTATGGCAGGGCATAAACGGCCCGATCTGGGCCCTCATCGCGCTCGACAGCAGGGATTACGACATCCCTGAGAACAAGGCCGCCAAGGTCCAGGCCCAGCGCGGGCTGTATGTGGACGACATCCTGCGCCGCCAGCTGCCGGACGGGGGCTTCAGCCTGCTGGCGGACTCGGGCGCACAGGCGGGCGATACCGTAAAGGGCGATCCGGACATCACGGGCATGGCGCTCCAGGCCCTTGCGAAGTACCAGGACAAGCCGGGCGTCAGGGAGGCGACCGAGAAGGCGCTTGCCTTCCTGTCCGGCGCCCAGGACGGCAAGGGCGGCTACGCGGGCTGGGGCGACCCCAATTCCGAGAGCGTCGTGCAGGTGCTGGTGGCGCTGTGCGAGCTTGGCGTCCCCCAGGACGACCCGCGCTTCGTCAAGAACGGGCATACGCTCATCGACAACATACTTTCGTTCCAGAACCGGGACGGAAGCTTCAGCCATACGGCGGGCGGCTCGGGCAACGGGATGATGTCCACGGAGCAGGCGCTCTACGGGCTTGTCGCGGCGCAGAGGGCACGCGACGGGAAAAACAGCCTTTACCGCATGGGCGACGCGGCGCGGCGCGGGGACGGGGCGGAGGCGGGCGCCGGCCTGCCCGGCAGGGATCCCGACGTCAGGCCCAGCCCCGTCACGGCCCCCGGCAAGACCTTCGATGACATCCAGGGCCGCGAGGATCAGGCGGCGATCGAGGGGCTGGCCGCGCGCGGGATCGTCAACGGCAGGGCCGCTGGGGATGGCGCGCCCGGATTCGATCCCGACGGCAGCATGACCCGCGCGGAGTTCTCCGCCATAGTCGTGCGCGGGCTTGGGCTTGAGGGCAGGCTTCAGACCGCGTTCGGCGACGTCCCTGCGGAGGCCTGGTACGCGGGCGCCGTCGGCGCGGCTCGGCACTATGGCATAGTCACGGGGCTTTCGGACACGGTTTTCGGCCCGGACGGCACGATCACGCGGCAGGAGGCGGCCGTCATGACGGCGCGGGCGGCAAGGCTCTGCGGCCTGGATACCTCGTTCGACGCCGCCGCGACGCGCGACGCGCTGGCGCAGTTCGGCGACTACCGCAGCGCGGCGGGCTGGGCGCAGGATTCGCTCGCGTTCTGCTATTCAAGCGGCATACTCGACGACTCGGCCCTCGACATCAGGCCGGGGGAGGCCGTGACCCGCGCCGAGATCGCGGGGATGCTTTATCGCATGCTGGACAGGGCGGAGCTGCTGCGGGTGGAGCCGATATGACGAGGCGCAAGGGCAGGATCGTCGCGGCGGCGGCAGCCGTATGCCTGCTCGCCGCCGCCTGGGCGATAGGCGGCAATTACGCGGGCCGCGACGGCTCGCTCCCCGAGCCCGGCGGCGCCGGCGCCGCCGGGCGGCTGTCCGCGTCCGGCGCGGAGGGGGCGGAGGCTTCCGCAGCCGCAGACGGCGGGGCGGCGCATCCGCCCTCCGAAACGCCGGCGGGGCCCGAAACGCCTGCGGGGTTTGAAACGCCGGCGGGGCCTGAAACGCCGGCCCCAGCGCAGGCGGGCACGGGGGCCGGGGCGGCGCCTGGCGCCGCGGTCGATCCTGCGGTGGCGGTCGAGGGGCCCGCGCCGGAGGGTCCGGAGGCCGGGACGGCCGGCGGCGCGGATGCAGGCGCGGGCGCGGACAGATACCTTACCGATCCGGTGCCCGAGGGCAGGCCGCTTCCCGTCGAGCCGCAGGACGCGGCGGTCACGGACGGCGAGCTCTCCGCGACGCTTACCGTGCGCTGCGACACGATACTTGGCAACATGGGCCTGCTCGCCGAGGAGAAATGGGGCTTGGTGCCTGCGGACGGCGTAATCCTCCCCACGACGGAAATCGTGTTCTATGAGGGCGAGAGCGTGTTCAACGTGCTGCAGCGCGAGATGAAGCGGGCCAGGATACACATGGAGTTCATGAACACCCCCATATACAACTCCGCGTACATAGAGGGCATCAACAACATCTACGAGTTCGACGTGGGCGAGCTTTCCGGCTGGATGTACCAGGTGAACGGCTGGTATCCCAACTACGGGTCCTCGCGCTACCAGCTCAAGGACGGCGACGCCGTTGAATGGCATTTCACCTGCGACCTTGGGCGCGATCTGGGCGTGGACTGGATCGAGAGGAAGCAGCGCGATGCCTGACGGCCTAGCGGGCCTCCGGCCGCCGGACCCGTCCTACCGCGTCGAGGGCCTGAGCTTTGCGTACCCAGGGCGGGAAAGCCCCGCCATAGCGGATGTCTCCTTTGAAATCAGGCGCGGCGAGTTCGTCGCGCTGTGCGGGCCGTCCGGCTGCGGAAAGACGACGCTGCTGCGCCAGCTAAAGCCGGCGGCGGCGCCCCACGGCGCCAGATCGGGCGGGATATTCTTCGAGGGCAGGCCGCTCGACTCTCTTTCGGAGCGCGACGCCGCCGCCGGCATAGGCTTTGTAACCCAGAGCCCGGACAGCCAGATAGTGACCGACAAGGTATGGCACGAGCTTGCCTTCGGGCTGGAGTCGCTTGGCCTGAAGACGCCGGAGGTACGGCTGCGCGTGGCCGAGATGGCGTCCTTCTTCGGCATACAGGGATGGTTTTACAGGGACGTGGCGGATCTGTCCGGGGGGCAGAAACAGCTGCTGAACCTCGCGTCCGTAATGGCGATGCAGCCCAGCGTCCTGATCCTCGACGAGCCGACCGGGCAGCTTGACCCTATCGCGGCGGGGGAGCTTCTGGCGGCCGTCGCGAAGATCAACCGCGAGCTTGGGGTCACCGTGGTGCTGACGGAGCACCGCCTCGAGGAGCTGCTGCCCCTGTGCGACCGCGCGATCTGCATGGACGGCGGCAGGATCATCGCGGACGCCCCTCCCCGCGAGCTCGGCGAAACCCTCCGCGCGCGCGGGCACGGCATGTTCCGCGCCATGCCCGCCCCCATGAGGATATGGGCGGCGGCGGGCGGCGGGCCTCCCTGCCCCGTAACGGTGCGCGAGGGCCGCGAATGGCTGGCGCGGGCCGCCGCGGAGGGCGGCGGGCCAAGACAGCCGGCAGCGCGCCCTGGGCGCGGCGGGCCCGCCGTCGAGATGGACGATGTCTGGTTCCGCTACGGCAAGGGGCTGCCCTATGTCCTGAAAGGCCTGTCGTTCAGTGCTTTTTTCGGCGAGATCTGCGCCCTGCTCGGGGGCAACGGCGCGGGCAAGACGACGATCCTTTCCCTGGTCTCGGGCATGAACATCCCCTGTCAGGGCGG
>JAISXZ010000219.1 GCA_031270275.1 Eubacteriales Family XIII. Incertae Sedis bacterium
CCCTCGACTCGTCCTGGGCCGCCAGGCTCGCGTTCAGGCCGTCGCGCTCCTGCTCTGCGGCGCGGAGCCTGTCCTCGAAGTCCTGGAGCCTGCCGCGCAGCTCGTTGGCCTCGCCCTGGAGGCTGTCGAAGCGGCCCTGCAGCTCGGCCTTCTCGTCCCAGGCCCTCTGCGCCTCGTCCTTGTACTGGAGGAAGCTTTTCTTGGCCTCCTCCCAGAGCTGGATGTAGTGACGGGCGTCGTTTTCAAGCTGCTCGTTCCTGTTTCTCGCCTCATCGACAAGGCTCTCCCTGGAGAAAAGCTCGTCCGTGATGTTCACCGCGGCCAGCGCGGCGAGCTCGGAGATGGAGCCGTTCGGAAGGACGCTGGAAACCTGCTTCATCTTCTCGTCCACGTAGGCGGCAACCCTCTCTATGTACGCGTGCTCCTTGTCGCCCGAGATGGTGTAGTCCTGTCCGTAGATTTTGACGTTTGCCCTTTCCATTTGCGGCTTCCTTTCCATCATGCATCGCGCAGGGTCGCGCCCAGCCGGCTTTCAAGCTCCGACAGCAGCCGCCCGTGCCGCTTGGACACCTCCGTGTCCGTGAGCGTCCTGTCCGGCAGACGGTACACGAGGCTGAAAGCGACGCTTTTCATGCCTTCCCCTATCTGCCTGCCACGGTAGACGTCGAACAGCCGCACGCTCTCGAGCATGCCGCCGCCGGCCCCGCGCATGACATCCTCAATCTGGCGGACCGTGATGTCCTCGCCCACCACAAGGGCCATATCCCTCTCTGCGGAGGGGTATCTGGGCAGGGGGCTGTAGGATCGCGCCATGTCGGCGGCCGCTATAAGCCCCTCGATGTCGAGCTCGCCGGCGCAGCAGCGCGCGTTTATGCCGTGGCGCTCCGCCAAGTCGGGGTTCAGCTCCCCGAACAGGCCGAATGCCCGCCCGCCCGCGAGCGCCCTGGCGCAGCGCCCCGGATGGTAGGCGGGCTCGCCGCACTCCGCCTCGCAGTCCAGCTCGAGCCCGAACTTCCTGAAAAGCTCCGCTATCGCGCCCTTAAGCGCGAAGAAGTCCGCCCCGCCATAGGCCCCTATGGACAGGGACATCCTCTCCTGCGGCGGCCCGTCGCCCTCCGCCATGGCGAAGGTGTTGCCTATCTCGAAGGCCCTCGCCCTGGCCAGCTTTCTGGAACAGTTCAGGCCCAGCGCCTCGAGCATGTTCGGCAGCAGGGACGCGCGCATGGCGCTGTTATCCTCGCCGAGGGGGTTCATTATGCGGACGAGCCCCCGCGCGCCCTCCGCAGCGCCCGGGCCGGCGAAGGAATAGGTCTGTATCTCGTTGTAGCCCATGCCCGTGAGGGCCTCCCTCGCCAAGCCGCGCAGCGCGTAGCCCACAGGCACGGCGGCGGCGCAGCCGCCCTTGGGCAGCGTGGGCCGCAGCCTGTCGTAGCCGTATATCCGGGCGACCTCCTCCACGAGGTCTACCTCCTCCTTCAGGTCCATCCTGACGGAGGGCGGGCGGACCTCAAACGCGCCGTCCCTTTCGCCCACGGCCATCTCCAGCCTCTCGAGGCAGTCCCTCATCTCACTGGGGCAGATGTCCGTGCCCAGGAGCATGTTCGCCCTGCCGGGCCTCAGCACTATCGGGGGCGCGTCCTCGGCGCGGTTCCAGACGTCCACGGCGCCCTCGGCCACCGTCCCGGCGCCCAGCAGCTCCACCAGCGCCCGCGCCCGCGCGGCCGCCGTCTCCGACAGCCTGGGATCCACGCCCTTTTCGTAGCGGGCCGACGCCTCGGTCCTGAGCCCGAGCTTCCTTGCGCTCTGGCGTATGCCCTCGCTGCCGAAGCAGGCGCACTCTATGAGTATCGTCTCGGTGTCGTCCCGTATCACGGAATTCAGCCCGCCCATGACGCCGGCTATGCCTATGGGCCTGGCCGCGTCCCTTATCATGAGCGTGCCGCCGCCCATGGCCCTCTCTACCCCGTCGAGGGTCGTGAATATCTCGCCCTCGCTGGCCGTGTCCACCACTATCCTGCCGCCCTCGACGGCGCGTATGTCAAAGGCGTGCAGCGGATGCCCGTATTCAAGCAGCACGTAGTTCGTTATATCGACTATGTTGTTTATGGGGCGCATGCCCGCCAGCATCAGCCTTTTCTGCATCCACCAGGGCGACTGCCGCACCTTGACGCCGGTGACGACGCTCGCTATGTACCTGGGGCAGAGCTCCGGCCTCCTTATCTCGACCTCTATGAAATCGGAAGCCTTCCCGCCTCCCCTGCCCCCGGCCCCGGCCTCCGGGCAGACGAGCCTGCTGTCGAAGACGGCCGCGGCCTCCCTGGCCATGCCTATTATCGAAAGGCAGTCGGGCCTGTTGGGGGTTATGTCGAAATCGACTACGGCGTCCACAAGGCCGTAGGCCTCGGCGAAGGGCGTGCCCGGCGCGCCCCCCTCGTCCATCGTCCATATGCCGTCCCTGCAGGCCAGCGGCACCGTCCTGTCCTCGAAGCCGAGTTCCTGGGCGGAGCACAGCATGCCGAAGGAGTCAACGCCGCGCAGCCTGCCCTTTTTTATCCTCGTGCCGTCCGGCAGGACGCAGCCCTCGAGCGCCACGGGCACGAAGGCGCCCTCGTATACGTTCTGCGCGCCGGTCACTATCTGCAAGGGGGCCTCGGCCCCGACATCGACCGAGGTCACGAGCAGGTGGTCCGAGTCCTCATGCTTCCTGACGGACAGTATCCTGCCCGTGACGATCCTGTCCCAGCCCTCACCGTAGGACGCGACGCCCTCGATGTTGGAACCGGACATTATCATGTCGCCGCAGAACTCGTCCGTGTCGGCGTCTATGCTGACGTATTCCTTAAGCCAGCTTAGGGGTACTAGCATCCACATCCTCCTATTTCAAATCGGCCTGTCCAATCTGGAGCGCGGGGCGCACACCAGACTGCTGAACGGATGCCCTGCGGGGCCAAAAGCTTCGCCCGCCGCCTGCGGGGCGGCAGCCCTACTTGAACTGTTCGATGAAGCGCATGTCGTTTTCATAGAACAGGCGTATGTCGTCTATGCCGTGCTTCAGCATGGCCATGCGCTCCACCCCCATGCCAAAGGCGAAGCCCGTGTATCTCTCCGTGTCCACGCCGCCCACCTTCAGCACGTTCGGGTGGACCATGCCGCAGCCCAGCACCTCTATCCAGCCCGTGCCCTTGCAGACGCGGCAGCCGGCGCCGCCGCACTTGAAGCAGGACATGTCCATCTCTGCGCTCGGCTCCGTAAAGGGGAAGAAATGCGGGCGGAAGCGCGTCCGCACCTCAGCCCCGAACATGCTCTTGGCAAACGCGTCCAGCGTCCCCTTCAGATCCGCCATGCTCACGCCCTCGTCCACCAGCAGCCCCTCGACCTGGTTGAACATGGGCGAATGCGTCGCGTCGGGGCTGTCCACGCGGAAGCAGCGGCCCGGCGATATCACCCTTATGGGCGGCGCCTGGCTCATGAGCGTCCTCACCTGGACGGGCGAGGTCTGCGTCCTGAGAAGCGTGTCGCCCGTTATGTAGAAGGTGTCCGTCAGATCCCGCGACGGGTGGCTGGGCGCCGCGTTCAGGGCGTCGAAGTTGTTGAACACGGTCTCGATCTCCGGCCCCTCCGCTATGCTGAAGCCCATGCCCATGAATATCCTGGCTATCTCGTCTATCATGATGGTGACGGGATGCCGCGTCCCCAGGGAGATGTCCGCGCCCGGCTCCGTGACGTCTATCCGTTCTGCCAGGAAGCGCGCGCGCTGCGCGGCGGCCTTGAACCCGTCGAACTTGTCGGCCAGCAGGCCCTCTATCTCGGCCCGCGCCTCGTTCGCCAGGCGCCCGAACTCCTTGCGCGCCTCCGGCTCCATGTCGCCCATGGAGCGCAGCGCGCCCGTGAGCCTGCCTTTCTTCCCCAGCAGGCCGACGCGTATGCCCTCCGCGTCCTCATGCGAGGCCGCCGCCGCGATGCGTTCCCTGGCCTCGCTTAGTATGTCCTGCAGCTCTTCTTTCCGCATTTTTCAAAAACTCCTGGCTTGGGCCTTTCGCTATTGCTCGCGCCCCTCGATCCGCGCGAGCCTCTGCCGCACCGACTCGAACATTATCGCGGCGGCGGCCGCAGAGACGTTCAAAGACTCGCCGCCCCCCGGCATGGGGACGCGCAGCAGCCTTCCGGCCCTTGCGAAAGCCGTGTCAAGCCCGTTCCCCTCGCTGCCTATGACCAGGGCGAAATCGCCGCTGAGATCCGTTTCGTAGCAGGACGCCGGCGCGCGCGCGTCGGCCGCCATTATGGGCTTGCCCGCCGAAAGCAGCAGGCCGACGGCCTCGTCGGCGCTGGCCGCGCGCGCGACGCGGGCGCGGAACAGGGCCCCCGCCGCGGCCCGGACCGTCTTGGGCGCGTACAGATCGGCGCAGCCCTTAACGGCCAGCACGCCGGCAAAGCCCGCGGCCGCGGCCGTCCTTATGAGCGCGCCCGCGTTGCCTGGGTCGCTCAGGCGGTCGAGCACCAGCCAGCTGCCGTCCGCGGGCATGGCCGCCTCCGCCGGCTTGCGCAGCACCGCCATCGCCCCCTGGTGCGTCATGGTGTCGGCCATGCCCGCGAATACCCTCTCCGGCACGGACAGGGCCTCGGCGCCCGAGCCGGCGGCCAGATCGGCCAGCCGAAGCAGCTCCGGGTCGAGCCGGCCGCCCTCGTCCCCTTCACAAAAAAATGCGAACAGGATATCCGCACCTTGCTCTATCGCCTCCGCCATAAGCTTGGGGCCCTCGGCGAGATAGCAGCCTAGGCTGTCCCGCCATTTTTTTGTCTTGAGCCGCCTCGCCAGCCTCACGGCCCTGTTGTCGGCGGACGCTACCCTTTTCAAAGGTCCTTGGGCTGGAGGAAGCCAGGGACCTCGATGCCTGGCGCGTTCAGATCGTCGTCCGGGGGCAGGTATTCGCCGGGCTCCATGCCGCGCGCGCGTCCGGCGCCCGCAGCCTCGTCCTCGGGCGGCGCGGGGCCGTCGGGCGCGGCGTCCTGCCCCTGCCCCTCGGCGGCTGGCGCGGCGTCGGCCATGGCGGGCTGTTCGCCGTCCTCAAAGCCCGTGGCTATCACGGTTATGACTATCTCGTCGTGGAGTTCGTCCCTGATGGTGGCGCCGAATATGACTATGGCGTCCTTGTCGGCGGCCTTCTCTATGTGCTCCGCGGCCTCGTTGACCTCGAGCATGCCCATGTCGTAGCCGCCCATGACGTTGAGCAGTATGGCCTTGGCGCCGTTGATGCTGGTCTCCAGCAGGGGGCTTTCTATCGCCGCGCGGACCGCGTCGCCTATGCGCGACTGGCCGCTGCCCCTGCCGACGCCCATGTGCGATATGCCCCTGTCCTTCATGACCGTCTTGACGTCGGCGAAGTCCAGGTTTATCACGCCCGGTATGGTTATCAGGTCGGTTATGCCCTGGACGCCCTGGCGCAAAACCTCGTCGGCCATGTCGAAGGCTTCGAGCAGGGGCGTATGCTCCTCGGCTATCTGCAAGAGCCTGTCGTTGGGCACGACGACGAGCGAATCCACGTATTTCTTCAGGTAGGTGATGCCCAGCTCCGCGTAGTCGCCGCGCTTCTTGCCCTCGAAGCCGAAGGGCCGCGTGACGACGCCGACGGTCAGTATGCCCATGTCCTTGGCCGCCTTGGCGACTATGGGCGCCGCGCCCGTCCCAGTGCCCCCGCCCATGCCGCAGGTCAGGAACACCATGTCCGCGCCGGACAGGAACTGCGAGAGCTCGTCTATGCTTTCCTCGGCCGCCTTCTGCCCGACCTCCGGGTTGCCGCCGGCGCCGAGCCCCTTCGTGAGCTTTTCGCCTATCTGCAGCTTGGTCTCGGACTTGGACATCGAGAGGGCCTGCCTGTCCGTGTTTATCGCCATGAAGCTCACGCCCTGCATGCCGGACTCTATCATCCTGTTGACGGCGTTGCCGCCGCCCCCGCCGATGCCTATGACCCTTATCTGCGCGACGTTTTCAACATTCCGTTCAAATTGCAACATGGTTAGGCTTCTCCCTCCCCTATTTTCCGGCGATCCGCAAGTATCTTATATTTTATCACAAACGCGAAGCGCCTGCACTATCTATCTTTTTCGTCACGGCCTTTTTTTGCGACGTACTTGTCTATGATGAGATGCCTGACGCTCGCGAGGTTGTTGAAAAGCCGGCCGCCGAACACCAGTATGGCGGCGTAGTACAGGGGCACGCCCAGCAGATCGCCGAGATATGTCAGCGCCGCGGCCAGGACGGCGTTGATGACGAAGCCGGATATGAACACGAGGTTGCTGTAGCGGCCCTCGAGATGGCTGCGCGCGGCCCCGAGCAGGGAGTCGAGGGCTGCCAGAAGGGCCATCGTTATGTAGAAGGCGTATTCGGTAGGGTACGAGAAGTTGAACACAAAGCCTAGGCCTATGCCGACCGCGAGCCCCAAAAACATGGCGAAAATCATTTTATGCTCCTATCTGGACGGCTCCACGGCGTCGCCCGCGCTGTCCTGCACGCGCTGCGCGTACCTGAACACCTCGGGGCCGCCCGCGTGGGCCGGCAGCACTATATCCTCCTCGACCTGTACCCTGAATATCAGGCCATAGTATTCCCCGAGCATCAGCCCGTAGCTGCTCGGCCCTATCATGGCCGCCGAAAGGTTCGCGGGGTCGCCTATGGCGTCTATCAGGAAGGGCCTGGTCTCCGGCCTGCCGTTTATGCGCACGGTATAGCCGTTGCAGTAGATGGTCGAGCCGCTGTATATCCTGTGGCCGTTTATCGATATGGCCTCGGCCCCGCCCTTGCTCAGATCGCTTATGATCCTCAGTATGTCGGTGTCGTGGACGATGAAGGCGTTCGCGTCCGCCCAGGCCGGTATCTCCTGGGGCGAGTCGTCGAGCGTCACGGAGACGCCGGGGCCGTGCACGCGCGAGGCTGCGGTCAGGGAGCGGTACAGCGCCGCCTCGGCGACGAGCGCGCCGTAGAACGACTTTTCGGCGTCCGCGTCTATGGCCTCGTACTCCTGTATCTTCCTGCCCGCCTCCTCCATGCGCTTCGCTATGCTGTCGAGGTTGGCCCTTTCGCTCTCTATGGATATCTCCAGGTCGCTGAGCGTCTTCTTTGACACAAAGAGATTCATGCCGTTCGCGCCGTTCGCCTGCGAGACTATGGAAAAGCCCACCGCCACGCATATCACGAAAAAGACCGTGTGTTTAAGCCCCATGCCCTCGCCCGTGCCGCCTGCGGCGGCCACGCTACTCCGCATCCGCCGCCACGGGCTGCGCGTAGCGGAAATTCGTCACGCTGCCGTTGTACCTGGCTATGCTAAGCTCGTCCTTCTTCTCTATGGACACGCGTATGCTGTACTCGCGCATCGTGTTTATTATGCCGTATTTTATCGTGATGGCCGCCTCGATGACATCGGGGTCGCCTATCGCCATAACCTTGTAGGGCGGCGCGGTCGGCTTGGAATTTATGTTCACGTTGTCGCCGGCCAGCACGATCTCGGTGAAGTTCACGACCCTGTGGCCGTTTATGGATATGGCCTCCGCGCCGGCCTCCTTCAGCCGGTTCACAAGGCTCAGCAGGAGCTCGAAATGCGTCATTATCTCGCTGTACTGATCCGTTTCGGCGCCCTCTATGGGCGCGGGGTCCTCCATGGTTATGACGAGGCCCGGCCCCCTGACGTCCAGCACGCCCGCCGCCATCTTGTAGCGGTCGATGTCCTCGACAAGGCCGGCCAGCAGGGTGTTGTCCTCGGCGTTCTCCTTCTCTATCTGCGTTATGCGCTCCTCGAGGACGCGCAGATCCTCGATGGCCTTGTCCCTCTCTATCTGCAGCTTCTCGAGCTCGGCCTGGTAGGGCGCGAGCTTGCCTATGGGGATGAGCCCGCCCTGATCGGAGTTTTTGCTTGAGGCTATCTGCATGGATATGGCGAACCCTATGAACACCGCCAGTATGCCTACTACCAGCATGCCCCCGTACTTCTTCATACCGCCCCTTTGCAAGGTTGCTAGCCAGCCTTCACGCCATTTTTGCCCATCTCGGAACCTGGCCGCGATTATTGGCTTCCTCACGTAGCTTACAGTACGCTGTTCACGCCTGCCTTGGCAGCCTTCACTCGGCCTGGTCTATCAGCGGCTGCCACGTTATCCCCTCGCCTATCTTTATCGTGCCCCTGTCCGTGCCCTGGGCATCCAGCCACTCCAGCGTGGCGCGCAGATCGCCCATATTGTCCATGATGTGCCCAAAGGCGCCCTCGCACACCAGATCGTCGTATATGTACGCCCTTACCATTATATTAGAAATGTCGATTTTTTTAAAGTACAATTCATTTTTTTTTGCCGCTTTCAGCAAATTTAATGCGTCTGCAAAGGATGTGTTGTCCTCCGCCTCCAGCGGCCTGCCCTCCTCGGCCCGCGTCGCCTTCACGTTCGCGAACTCGGTGAGGGCCGGCGCCACGTCGGTCCTGCGCAGCGCAACGCCCTCGCCGTCTATCACTATATGGCTGCCGTTGCCGGACACAAAGGCCTCCTCCTGGCGTTCCGACACGCGTATCACGAGCTCCGACGGCAGCGCGCGCCTCGTCTTCACGTTCCTGATGTACGGGTCGGACATGAGCCTATCCCTGAGCCCGCCCACGTCCTCCCATATCAGGTTCACGCCGATTTTGGCGCCGGATTTCTCTATTATCTGCTCTGCGGTATAGTGCCTGCTGTTCTCGACCGTGATGTTCTGTATGTCGAAAAAGCTGGACGACATAAAGAAGCCGGCCCCCGCGATCAGGGCCAGGACTATGGCGGCCTTGAGCAGATAGCGTTTCTTCCTGCGCTTTTTCCTCTTTCTGGCCGGCGGCGCGGCCGCGCCGCCGCCGTTCCCCTCTTTCATCGCTGATCCCATCGGGGCGATGCGCCCCTTGACGCAGATACGGAACGCGGTTTCACGCCTATGCCGAAGGCTCCCCCGCTATGTGCCTGTAGATCACGTCGGCCGCGTCGACGCGCCCCAGCCTCCCGCTCGCCTCGCCCATGGCGTTGACGAGCGGCCTGTTGTTCTTCAGCCGCAGTATGGCCGCGAGCAGGCTGTCCGGCGTGAGACCCGCGTCGTCCATCAGCATCGCCCCGCCCCGGTCCGCCACCGTCTTCGCGTTGTAGTGCTGATGGTTCCCCGTCACGTTGGGCGAGGGTATCAGTATCGCCGCCTTGCCGCAGGCGCATATCTCCGAAATGGCCAGCGCCCCGCCCCGGCTTATCACGAGATCGGCCGAGGACAGATACTCGTGCATCCTGCCGGTATAGCGCATAACCAGCGCGGATTCGCCGTTCCGCATCCCGGCCTCCTCCAGCGCCGCCGCGCAGCTGTCGTAGTAGGCGTCCCCGGTTATGAAGAACAGCCTCACGCCCCCGTCCCCGCACAGCCTTTTCATTATGGCCGCCATGGACTCGTTTATCTTCCGCGCGCCCCGGCTGCCGCCGAAGCACAGGACGACGAACTCGTGCGGCCCTATGCCCAGCTTTTCCCGGTACTCGCCCAGGGCGGAGGCCGCAAAGCCCGCCCTCACGGGGTTGCCGGTCACCACGGCCTTCTCCTTGGACCTGAAATACCTCTTTCCGTCCTCGAAGGCCAGAAAGACCTTCTCGGCGTATCTTTCGGCCATCCTGTTCGCGAGCCCCGGATAGGCGTTCTGCTCGTGGATGAAGGCCCTTATCCCGGCCCTTCCCGCCTCCCTGACCACGGGGCCCGAGACGTAGCCGCCCGTGCCTATGACCACATCCGGCCCAAACTCGCGCAGTATGGCCCTCGCCTCGCCGGCGGCCCTCAGAAGGTCCGCCGCCACGCCGATGTTCTTTATCATGTTGCTGCGGGAGAAGCCCCTGACCCTTATGAAGCGTATGCTGAAGCCGTGGCTGGGGACTATGTCCTTTTCCATGCCCTGTTCCGCGCCCACGAACAGTATTTCGCTGTCCGGCTGCCTGCGCATGATCTTCTCCGCTATCGCTATGGCCGGGTAGATATGGCCGCCCGTGCCGCCGCCAGCCATCAGCGCCCTCATCTCGCGGCCCTCCTGCGGGCCGGCCTGAAGCCGGCGCCCGGCGCCGCGCCAAGCTCCATAATCGGCGGGGCGCCGCCGCCCGCACCCCCTGCGGCCTCGCCGGCGGCCTCCCCGTCGCCGCCCGCGCCCGAAGCCGCCGCGCCCCTGTCCATGTACCTCGACACGTTCAGCAGTATGCCCGCAAGCCCCATGTATATCGTCAGGGCGTTGCCGCCGTAGCTGACGAAGGGCAGCGCCACGCCCGTGGGCGGCATCCACGCGGTCACGACGAGCACGTTCATCACGACCTGCATGGCGAACATGACCGTTATGCCGGCGGCCACCAGCGTCCCGAAGCGGCTGGGCGACCTTATCGCTATGTAGGCCCCCCTGTATATCAGCAGCATGTAGGCCGCCAGAAGCAGTATGCAGCCCACGAGGCCCAGCTCCTCCCCTATTATGGCGAGTATGAAGTCGTTGTGGCCCTCCGGCAGGTACATGGCCTTCTGTATGCTCTTTCCGAGGCCCACCCCAAAGACCCCGCCCGCGCCCAGGCCCAGCAGCGACTGCATGACCTGGTAGCCGCTGCCCTGCGGGTTTTCAAACGGGTTCAGAAAGCCGCTGATCCTGCTCATCTGGTAGCCGCTCCCGTCCGACACTATCAGGAAGGCCACGGCCGACGCCGCGGCCGCGCCTATCCAGCCGACATGCGCCAGGCTCATGCCCGCTATGAACATCATCGCGAGGATTATGGCGCAGACCGTTATCGCGGTCGAAAGGTTGGGCTGCTTGTATATGGGCGCGAAAAGGGCGCCGCAGAGCAGCAGCAGGGGCAGCACGCCCCTGCCGAACGAGCGGATGCGCCCGGCGTCACGGCACAGGAACCACGCCACGAACAATATCGCGCCTATCTTGGCTATCTCGCCCGGCATTATCGTGAAGCCCATGATGGGTATCCATCGCGTCGCGTTGTTGCGCGTCTCACCCAGGGGCGTGAACAGAAGGAGCAGCAGCACGAAGCAGAAGATCAGGATGAGCGGCGACAGGCTGTACAGGCGCCGAAGTGGCACGAGGGCCGCCGCCAGCATGGCGGCGACACCCAGCGCCGCGTTCTTGCTGACCAGCTTCAGATAGTAGTAGGGGTCGTCGAGCTCGCTCAGGGCGTCGTAGCTGCTGGCGCTGAACACCATCACGATGCCGAATATCACGAGGCCGATCACCACGGCCGCAAGGGTAAAATCGCCTGGTCCGGGAAGGTCTTTCTTGTTAGGCATCTTTCATCCTCTCAGCGCCTCCACACATCTCCTGAAATGCCCGCCGCGCTCCTCGAAGCCGCTGTACATGTCCCAGCTGGCGCAGGCGGGCGAAAGCAGCACGGTGTCGCCGTCCGATGCGAGCCTGAACGCCGTCTCCACGCAGCGCTCCATGTCCCCGCACATGACGCAGCGGCCAAAGCCGGCGGACTCCGCCGCCGCCTTTATCCTGCCGGCCGTGGCGCCCATCAGCAGCAGATGGCTGACCCTGCCCTGGAGGGCGTCCGCGAAGCGCTCGAAGGACGCGCCCTTGTCGTAGCCCCCGGCTATCAGCAGGACCTCGCCGTCCATCGCCTCGAGCGCCTTTATCGCGGCGTCGGGGTTCGTGCCCTTCGAATCGTTCACAAAGCGCACGCCGCCCACGGCGCCGACGGTCTCGAGCCTGTGCGCCACGCCTCCGAAGCTTCTGAGCGCCTGCCCTATGGCCTCCGGCCCTATGCCCGCGCAGAAGGCGCAGGCCGCCGCCGCGAGGGCGTTCTCCAGGTTGTGCGCGCCCGGTATCTTCAGCTCGCCGCAGGCGCAGAGGCGCGTCTCGGCGCCGTCCTCCCCCTTAAGGGCTATATGCCCGTCGCTGACGAACGCGCAGGGCCGCGCCTCCGGCTCGATCTTCCGGCTGAATGGCACGACGCGCGCGGGGCATCCGGCCGCCAGCGACCAGGCGGCCTCGTCGTCGCGGTTGACGACGAAGAAGTCGTCCTCCGTCTGGTTCCGGAATATGCGCGCCTTTGCGGCCGCGTATGCCTCCATGCGCATATGCCTGTCCATATGGTCCGGCGTGATGTTCAGCAGGGCCGACACCGCGGGCCGGAAGTCCTTCGAGCTTTCGAGCTGGAAGCTCGACACCTCCACCACGAGCCAGAGCTCCCCGTCCGCCCCCTCGTCGATGGCCTTGGATACGGCGGGGACGCCTATGTTCCCCACAACCTCGGCCCTGCGTCCGCCGCTCCTGAACATCTCGCCGAGCAGGGTGACGGTGGTCGTCTTGCCGTTGGTCCCTGTGACGGCCGCGAACTTGGCGCGGCTCAGGCGCCAGGCCAGCTCGAGCTCGCCTATCGCCTCGGCCCCGTTTTTCACGGCGCGCGCTATCACAGGCAGCCCCGGTGGCACGCCGGGGCTGAGCACGAGCAGGTCCCAGCCCTCGTCGCCCAAAGGCTCGGCCCCCCCGAGAAACAGCCTGCCCGCGCCGAAGGGCTCGAGCGCGGCGGCGCCGAGCTCGGACGCGTCCTTGACGTCGTAGCCCCATACCTCGGCCCCGAGCGCGGCGGCGGCCTTTGCCGCCGCCGCGCCTGACCTGGCGAGGCCGACCACCAGAATTTTTTTGTCCATCAAAGCAAACATGAAACCCTCACAGCCGTGGAACGGCAACAAACGCCAGAACGCAGAAAAGCAGCGTGGCGAGGCAGAACGAAAGCACGACCTTCTGCTCCGGCCAGCCGCACAGCTCAAAATGATGGTGCAGCGGCGACATCCTGAAAACCCTCTTTTTACGAAGCTTGTAGCTGCCGACCTGTATTATGACGGACAGGGCCTCGGCCACATACACGAAGCCGGCTATCGGAAGCAGCAGCTCCATGTGCAGCAGCAGCGTCGCGGCCGCCAGCCCGCCGCCCAGCGCCAGCGCCCCCGTGTCCCCCATGAATACCTTGGCGGGCTTGCGGTTGAAGGGCAGAAAGCCGAGGCAGGCGCCCGTTATGGCGGCGCAGGCCACGATGCCGGCTATGGCGTCCGCGCCGGCGCCGGGCGACATAAGTCCGTAGATCCCGGCCGCCGCGCAGCCCGCGAGCGCGAAGAAGGCCGCCACCATGGCCGTCACCCCGGAGGCCAGCCCGTCAAGGCCGTCCGTAAGGTTCACGCTGTTCACCGCCGAGACGATGAGCAGGGCCGCGAACGGCACGTACAGGGCGCCTATGTCCAGGCGGCTGTCCAGGAAGGGGACGAAAAGCTCCGCCGCGCCCTCGCTGCCCAGATACCGATACAGCGCGGCGGCCGCCGCTATCGCCAGCTGGACGGCGAGCTTCTGCCTGGCCGTCAGCCCAAGGCTCCTTTTCCTTCTCACCTTCACGCAGTCGTCGATGAAGCCCAGCGCGCAGAAGGCGAGCAGGCAGGCCAGGGGGATCAGCATGGCCGGGGAGCGCCAGGCCGACAGGCAGCCGGCCACGACCCCCGCCGCTATCGCAAGGCCGCCCATCGTGGGCGTGCCGCTTTTGCCAAGATGGGACTCGGGGCCGTCCTCCCTGATGCTCTGCCCCGCCTTAAGGCGCCTGAGCAGGGGTATGAGCAGCCAGGTCAGCGCCGCCGTGGCCGCGAAGGATACTGCGGCCGCGCCGGCCGCCGGCATAAATGCATATCCCTCGCCAAACACGCCCATCCATAAGCCTCTCAATACT
The DNA here is from genome assembly GCA_031270275.1 of Eubacteriales Family XIII. Incertae Sedis bacterium. Classification (GTDB taxonomy): domain Bacteria; phylum Bacillota; class Clostridia; order Peptostreptococcales; family Anaerovoracaceae; genus JAISXZ01. The sequence goes on from JAISXZ010000219.1 coordinate 13,726, forward strand.
TAAATCGAGACTACTCACACGCCGCGTCAGTTTTGTCCAGATCGGGTTCTGGGGGCGATTTTGGCTCCCGGAGCGTACTGCAAGCGGGAAACTGCGTTTCCCGCTTCCGTTAGGGG
>JAISXZ010000220.1 GCA_031270275.1 Eubacteriales Family XIII. Incertae Sedis bacterium
CAGATCGGGTTCTGGGGGCGATTTTGGCTCCCGGAGCGTACTGCCTGGTACGTGAGGAAGACAATAATCGCAACCAGGTTCCGAGATGGGCAAAAATGGCGTGGCGGGTGAGTAGTAACTTTCTGTTGACAGGGGCAGGCCGCGGTGGTAGACTGGACATATGAAAGGCCTGCCGATTTTTGTTGGGCAGCCGTCCCTTGTTTGAGGAACCAAGAAGCCGCCGTCAGCCAACGGCGGTTTTTGCCTGCCATCGTTCAATGGAGGACGGGCAGATGAGGAAGATCTGTGGGATCGCGCGGATACGCCTTCTTTTCCTTCTGGGCCTGCTGGCTGCGGCCGCCCTCGCCACCGCGCTGCCGCCGGCCTTCGCGGACGAACCGCTGGTTACGTCGAACGGCGCCCTCGAATACACCCAGGACGGCGATACCGTAGAAATCGAGGAGTATCGGCCTGGCGCCAGCCCTGGCGCCGTGCAGGCGGCCATCGACGAACTCGCCTCAAAAGGGGCCGTGAGCATAGGCCCGTTCGCGTTCAGCAAAGCGGACATGGACAGCCTCAGCCTCTACGGGGTGAAGGAAATACAGAGAGAGGCTTTTGCAAGCTCCGGCGTGAAGGAGGTCCTCACGGACGCGAGCCTGGAAAGCATAGAGGCGGAGGCCTTTTCCGTATCCAAGCTTGAAAGGATCGTGCTCGGCGAAAGCGTGGCGAACATAGGCGACAAGGCGTTCTATAACTGCGCAGGCCTAGCCGAGATACTTGTCGTCGATGACGAGGACGCGGTGTTTTCGGACCTCGGCGGGGCGCTCGTCCAGAAGGCGGAAGGCCGGCTCATCCAGTATCCCACCGGCAGCGACGAAACAGAGTACACAGTCCCCGAGGGCGTGGCTGAGATCGGCAGCTATGCCTTTGCCCACGCCGTCAATCTGGAAAGGGTCGTTTCGGATCATCCCGTGAGCATATTGGAATACGCGTTCTCCAATTGCGGCAGGCTGGCGGAAGCGGATTTCTCCGGCAGCATCGGGGCGGGGGATCCGTGGCTGGGCGTCCACGCGTTCGACGGCTGCACCGCGCTGGAGAGCGTTTCCCTTTCCGTGAAGGACGCGCAGGGCGACGCTTTTTACGGCTGCACCGCGCTGCGGGACCTACGCTTTTACGACGGCCTTGCGGCGCTCGGGGATTTTGCGTTCGAGGGCTGCGAAAGCCTGAAGTCCGTCTCCCTGCCCGCCAGCCTGACGGAGCTGGGCCTGTACCCCTTTTCCGGCTGCTACAGCCTTGAGGAAATCATCGTCACGGGGACGGCAGGGACGCCGGGGAGCTACCTGAACCTCGGCGACGACGGCGTGCTGTTCCGCGACGACGGCGCGGCGAGCACCCTCGTCCGCTATCCCGCCGGAAAGCAGGATGAATCCTACTTCGTCCCCGAGGGCGTCAGCGCCATCGGGGACGGAGCGTTTGACGGCGCCGGCGCCCTTAAGGGGATCGCGCTTCGCGACGTGAAGGCCATAGGGGAATCGGCGTTCTCGCGCTGCGAGGGCATCGAGGCCATGGAACTCCCCGATGGCCTGGAGGAGATCGGCGACGGGGCTTTCTCCGAAACGTCCATCAGGGAGCTGCACGTGCCCGTCTCGGTCGCGAGGATCGGCACAGGCAACGGCGGGGCCGCGTTCGTGGGCATGGAGAGCCTGGAAGCGCTGTCCTTCGCCCACGGCATGACCTCCCTTCCCGAGCGCGTCTTCTACGAGATCGGGCTCGCCGACGGGTCGCACATCGACATCTACGTGCCGATGAGCGTCATAGAGGTCGTGCCCTACCCGGCAGGCGGCGAGATCGTGTACATGCCCAGGCTGGGAGACGTCACCGTCTACGGCGTCGAGGGCAGCTACATCCTGGCCTGGGCCGCCGAAAACCTGGGCGGGCAGATGATCGGGACGATTGCGGCGGACATCACGGGCTACGTCGCGCAGGCCTACAGGCTCGTCCCCTACCAGTACATAATCACGACGCTGATCCCGGACAACAGGAACCTCAGATTCGTCGTCGTTGACGCGTCGAAGCTGCCGCCCGGCATGGGGCTTATGGCGGACGGCCAGTTCTACGGCGCGCCCTCCAAGCTCTCCGGGGCGAACGCGTTTACATTCGAGGTCAAGGTCTACTTCACGCTGTTCGGCGAGGGCGACCACATCCTCGGCGAATACCTCATGGACTGGCAGGAGATCCGGATCGCCGTGAGCGAGCCGGACGACGGGGACCTGGCTGAGCTGAGCGAGGCCTACTATTCGATAGACGAATTTGTCGGCGCGCCGGGCGCGGGCGGCGGCTATGTGCTGGTCGCCTCCCCCGGCGGGATCGTCGGCGATCAGGACTTCCTGATCAGGGACAGCGACGAGGACATAGCCCTAGGGCTCAGCAACTTCCGCTATTTCAAGGACTTCTGGCTCGACGGGATTCCCCTCGTCAGCGGCCCGGCCCTCGCGCCGGGGCAGGAGCCCGGCGACGAGGACTACCACGCCAGCGATGGCAGCACGCGCGTCACCGTGTACGCCAAGACCTTCCTGCGGCTGGACGCGGGCGTGCACACGATAGCCGCGGAATTCATGATACCCAACGAGAGCGGCGACGGCAAGCCCGACACGCAGAGGGTCGTCGCGCAGAAATTCAGGCTGGACATCGCCGGCGGCGGGAAGGACAACGGCGGGAATAACAACGGCGGCGGGAGAGGCAGCGGCGGGAACGGCGCGGGCGGCGCGGGTGCTGCTGATGCTGATGCGGGCGCGGGCGGCGCGGGTGCTGCGGGGGCCGATCCGGGCGCGGGCGGCGCGGGTGTTGCGGGGGCTGATCTGGGCGCGGGCGGCGCGGGTGTTGCGGGGGCCGATGCGGGCGCGGGCGGCGCGGGTGTTGCGGGCGCTGATCCGGGCGCGGGCGGCGCGGCGGCCGGCGCGGGCATCCTTTTGGACGGTCTGCCCGTGGGCGAGGGCGGGCTGTACTACTTCGAGATCGACGGCAG
>JAISXZ010000009.1 GCA_031270275.1 Eubacteriales Family XIII. Incertae Sedis bacterium
GCGCCCCGGCTGCGTTGCCGGAACCCTTGAATACTACAAGTATTCGCGGAACCCGGCGCCTTGCCGGGACACAAAATTGCTGCGCCAACTGCACACTTTATTTTTCAACAGTTCCTTATTTAGGGTCGGCCGCTATCTCGTCCAGCTCGTCATACAGCTCCGAACCCAGGAAATAAGGCGCCGGCCGAAGCTCCTCCCCCCGCCCCTTTGCCGCGAGCGCCGCCAGCACCTTTTCGGGCGTCGCCGGCAGGTCGTATATGCGCACGCCAACGGCGTCGTATATCCCGTTTATCACGCACATGTGGTTGCCGGACTGGAAAAGCTCGGAGCAGCCGGCCGAGCCGAAGGGCCCCCTGGGGCGCGGGTTCTCGGCGTAGAGCACGGTCATGTCGTCGGGTATGTCCTTTATGGCCGGTATGCCGCAGGACGCGGGGTTTCCGTGCTTCCTTACGTCGTCGTAGTCCTCCGTCAGGGCGTAGCCCACCGTATGCGAGATGCCCCCGTAGGCCTGGCCGTCGACGGACAGGAAGTTGCCGACTACGCCCACGTCCGCAGCGCAGGCTATGTGCAGGACGCCCGTCCTGCCCGTCCTCGTGTCTACCTCGACCTCGGCTATGAACACCCCGTACATGTTCGTCTGCGTCGGGCTGCCCTTGCCCGTGTTGGGGTCGAGCATGACGAAGGTGTCCGTCGTGTCGGAGACCCCGAGATGCCTCGTGGGCCTGCCTTCGGCCGCCATCTCGCCGTAGCTGCGGTAGCTCCCGTCCTCCTTGCGCATGGCCTTCATTAGCTTGCCCGCCGCGTCGATGATCGCGTTGCCCGCCATATAGTGCGAGCGGCTGCCCGCAGCTATGCCGGTCACGGGGCAGCGGTGGCTGTCGTTCATGATGAGCCGTATCTGGTCCGGGCGCAGGCCAAGCGGCTCGAGCGCCTTGTGCGTGAGCGCGAGGCTGCCTATGTCGCCCCCCTGCCCCAGGTCCTCCCAGGTGTTGAGGCAGGACACCGTGCCGTCCGGGTTCAGCTCCAGCTCGACCTCCGCGTGGTCGTCGCCGAGCGTCACGTTGAAGCCCGCGCAGCACACGCCCACGCCGTGCGGCCTCTCCGGGCTGCTGTCCGCCCTGGCCCGCTCCCGGTACTCCCTGTACAGGGGCTCGATCATGTCGAACAGCCCTTCCATGGGATATTCAGGGTAGGGGTACTGGTTGATGGTCTCGTCACCGGGCCTGGCTATGTTGATCCGGCGGAACTCGAAGGGGTCCATGCCCATCTTCGCCGCCAGCATGTCCACGAGCGACTCGGAGCAGTGCTCCGCCTGGCAGGATCCGAAGCCCCTGTACGAGACCCCGAAATTGTGGTTGGAGCTCGCCATGCGGCCGAGGCCGCGCACGCTGGGTATGTTGTACGGAAAGCCGCAGAAACGCGTGATCTTCTGCAGCATCTCGTGCGCCACCTCCGTGTAGGCGCCGTGATCCATGCCTATGTCGAACTCGAGCGCGCTTATCCTGCCGCCCTCGTCGCAGGCCAGCCGGCCGTTGGAATAGCTCGCGCAGCGCTTGCCGCTGAAATGCATGAACTCCTCGTAGCTCATCGTGAGCGTAAGGGGGACCTCGAACAGCATCTGGCAGGCGGCGATGATCCCGTAGCCGGCGCCGCAGGTGGACCACCCGAAGCTCCCCCCGCTCGGGTTCTCGATGATGCGTATCTTTTCGTAGGGCAGGCCTATCCCGTTGCAGAGCCCCCGGCGGTTCCATTCTATGGACATAGATTTGCAGAGTATCGTCAGGTTGCCGTCGCTGTCCCAGTAGCTCTGCATGCTGTCGCCCTCGATGGACAGATGGGGCTCGCGCGTCGTGTGGAAGCTGCCCTCCACCGAGCAGTAGGAGCCCTCGATCACCTCGGCCGCGTCCTCGCCCTTCAGGACCGGCTGCCTTATATAGATGTTCGGCGACTGCGCGTGGACGCGCATGGCGTCCGGGGCGACGGCCTCCAGGAAGCTCATGCATTCAGGCAGGGGCTCGAGTTCCACCTTAACGCGCTTCGCCGCCTCGCGGGCCCTTTCCTCGGTGTCCGCAGCCACGACGGCCACGACGTCCCCGTAGCGTTTGATGACGTCATCGACAAGTATCCTGCGCTCGAAGCCGTTGAGCGTCGCGCGCGGGTGGACGACGGGGCTCACGTACAGGTTGTCCCCCTTGACGTCCTTGGCCGTGATGACACGGGCCACGCCCGGCATGCCCTCGGCCTCCGAGGCGTCTATGCCCAGTATCCTGGCGTGGGACACGGCCTTCGGCTGCACGAGGGCCAGATGCAAAGTCCCCGGCGGCATTCTGTATTTCATGTCGTCGCCGTAGTCCAGCGTGCCGCAGGCCTTGGACAGCGCCGTCGGCCTGGGGAACCCGGTGTTGTACACGACGTTCTCGCGGCCGCTGTCGAAGGTGATGTCGCGCATCGTCTTCTCGCCCCTCATGACCTCCGCGGCGGCCATGACCGCGTCCACTATCTGCTTGTAGCCGGTGCAGCGGCAGATGTTTCGGTGCCTCTGGAACCAGTCGCGCACCTCCTCCCGCGTCGGGGACGCGTTCGCGTCGAGCAGCGCCTTGGCCGACACTATGAAGCCCGGCGTGCAGAAGCCGCACTGTATGCCCCCGAAGGTTATCATCGCCTGCTGCAAGGGGTGCGGGGAGCCGGCCGTGCCTATGCCCTCTATCGTCGTCAGGCGGCTGTTTTCCTCCACGTCCCTCATCATCCTTGCGCAGGCCCGGACCACCTTTCCGTTCAGTATGACGGAGCAGGCGCCGCACACGCCCTTCCCGCAGCCGACCTTGGTGCCGGTCAGGCCGAGCCTGCGCACCGTTTCGGCAAGCGTGTCCTTTTCAGGGTCGAATACCAGGAATCTGTCCGCGTTGTTCAGGTTTATGGAAACTCTCGCTAGCGCCATGAGACACCCTCCTTGATGAAATGCTTGCTGGAAATCCAAGCGGGCGACGGATGTGGGGATGCGGAAAAGCGGGGCCGGCCATGCTTACGGCTGAGAAGATATGATCCAAAGGATATGATCCAATTGTAGCATTCGCCGTGATATTCGGGGTATGTGTAGGGAGGACAAAAAAACCTTGGCCCGCATGCCGTTTTATGTGCATTGCGCACAAGGCCGCCACGCCTGCCGCCTTTAGGGCGCCCCGCCGCTCCCGGCGCCGCCCCGGCCCGAAATCGGGATCGTTCAGGGAATTTTTTAAAAACGATTGCCGCAGGCCCCGGAAAGATGTAAAATGTACTTGGTGTTGCAGAGGGCTGATTTAGGCAAGGAGGCAGGCCATGAAGATAAAAGCCGCCGTAGTGCGGGAGAAGGGCGGGCCCTTCCTCATCGAGGACGTCGAGCTTGCAGAGCCAAAGGAGGGCGAGATCCTCGTCAGGATCGCCGGGTGCGGCATATGCCACGCGGACATATCGGCGCGGGACCAGGTGCATCCGCTGCGCCTGCCCGCGGTGCTGGGGCATGAGGGCGCCGGCGTCGTGGAGATGACGGGGCCCGGCGTGCGGCGGCTCAAAGCCGGCGACCACGTGATCCTGCACGCCTATGCCTGCGGCGCCTGCGAGCCCTGCTTGAGGGGGCATCCGGCCTACTGCGTGCGCCAGCACGGCATAAACTTCGGCGGCGTGCACGCGGACGGGACGAGGCGCCTCAGCGACGGCTCCGGCACGGAGCTGTCCACCTACTTCAACCAGTCCAGCTTCGCCACCTACGCGGTGGCCCACGAAAACAACGCGGCAAAGGTGGACGAGGACGTGGACCTGACGCTTCTGGGGCCGCTGGGCTGCGGCATACAGACGGGCGCCGGGGCCGTGATAAACAAGCTCCGCCCGCAGGTGGGCGACTCCTTTGTGGTGTTCGGCTGCGGCACGGTCGGCATGAGCGCGATCATGGCCGCTAAGGCGGCGGGCTGCACGCCCGTCATCGGCGTGGACATCGTCGCCTCGCGCCTGGAAAAGGCCCTTGAGCTGGGCGCGACCCACGTGGCGGACAGCGGGGACCTGGCCGCCCTCCGCGCGAAGATACGGGAGACGACGGGCGGGGGCGCGGATTTCAGCCTGGACACCTCCGCGCTGCCGGCCATGGTCATAGAGGCCTTGGAATGCCTTAAGCCCGGCGGCCGCGCCGCGATCGTCGGAAGCTCGGGCGACGTCGCGACGAGCATAAAGCTCCAGGGGACGCTGATGGGCAGCGCCCGTTCGCTGGAGGGGATCGTGCAGGGCGACTCCGTACCCAGGCTGTTCATACCGCGCCTGATACGCCTATACAAGGCGGGCATGTTCCCGTTCGACCGCATCGTAAGCTTCTATGGCTTCGAGTCGATCAACGAGGCTGTGGAGGACTCCCTTAAGGGCGTCGCCATCAAGCCCGTGCTGCTGATAGGATAGGGCGGCGCATGTATCTGTATATCAGCCGCTCTGGCGGGCAGATTGTGGCGGGGCGGGAGGATCTTCTGGCCCGCGCCCTCTCGGACTACGGGGCGAGGGCGGGGCTGGAGCTGCGCGGCGACGAGGCGCGGCGCCTGGGCAGGGGGCCTTACGGCAAGCCGTTTTTCGAGGGCCTGCCCTCGGTGAGGTTCTCGGTCGCGCATTCCGGCTCGTGCTGGGCCTGCGCTATGGGCGGCGAGGAGCTCGGGCTCGACGTGGAGGACATGTCCATGCGGCGCGGGCAGGACAGGGAGCGGGCGGCCTGTGGCGGCGTTTCCGGCGCGGAGCGGTATCTTGGGATAGCGCGCAGGTTCTTCGCCGCAGACGAGGCGCTCTACGTGGAGGGCGGCGGCCGTGACGGGGCTGCGGCGCGCTTCTTCCGCGTCTGGACCAGGAAAGAGGCCTATGTGAAGTACACGGGGCGCGGGCTCGGCGCGGGGCTGGGCGGCTTCTCGGTCCTGGACGGGGGGACAGGCGCGCATTTCGGCTCCATACCCGCCGGCGCGGGGCTCGAGATGGCCTGCTGCCGCGCGCGCGCGGGGGCCGCGCCGCGCATAGTCCTTTTGGCGTAGATCGGGCTCACAATAAGGAGAGTAGACGTGGATCTGTTACTGGTGCCGGTTCCTCTGTTCACCGAGGAGAATGCCGTGGAGACCTATCTGTTCCAGTACCGCAAGGGCAACGACCTCCTCGCGGCTGCAAAGGACAGCATACATCTCGACGGCGCGATGCGCTCGCCCATTCTCGAAATGATAGAGCTTGTCGGCCTCGACGCGCTGACGATGGGAAAGCCTATCTTCGTCCCCGTAAACAAGTACATGCTTATGGCGAACATAGAGTCGGCCTGCTCCGAGTCGCCGGAAAATATAATCTTCCTGATAGACGGCGAGGTCAAGGGGGACGCCACGAACGTCAGGAACATCAAGCGCCTCAGGGAGCTTGGCTATCGCTTCGGCCTGCGCAGGATCGACAACATCGCGGCCTATCTGCCCATACTGGAGCAATGCGACTTCATTTTCTACGACCAGCGAAAGTTCAGCGAGGCGGGGCAGGTGAGCCTGCGGGAGGCCGTGTCCGCGAGATACCCGGACATAAAATGCGTATACACGAACATCGATTCCATGGAGGTGTTCCAGGGCGCCCGCAGGAAGCTCAAGGGCATGTACGAGGGCAGCTTCTACCGAATGCCCTTCACCGACGGCAACAACAAGGTCTCCCCGCTCCAGGTGAACATGATAAACCTCCTGAACAGGGTGCGCAGCGACAACTTCGACTTCGATGCCGTCGCCAAGATAATCCAGAGGGATCCGGCGCTGACCATCTCGCTGCTGCGCATGGTCAACACGGGTTCGAGGGGGCGGCGGAACGAGATAAAGAGCATAAACGGCGCCGTCGTCATGCTGGGCCAGGACGAGGTCCGAAAGTGGATAACGGCGGCGGCGGCGGGCAAGCTCGGCTCCGAAAAGCCGAACGAGATAACGAAGCTTTCGCTCATACGCGCGCGCTTCGCCGAGGCCCTGGCGGTGAAATTCGGGCTTTACGCCGACGCGCAGAGCCTATTTCTCATGGGCGTGTTCTCGGTGCTGGACGCCATGCTGGAGATGCCCATGGAGGACGCGCTGAAGCTCGTGCTCGTCTCCGGCGACATACGCGAGGCCCTTGTCAGCCATACGGGCAAGTACGGCGACGTCTACAACTTCATGATCGACTACGAATCGGCCGACTGGGGGGCGGTGTCGCGCAGCCTGATAATCCACGACCTTTCGACGGAGGACGTGTACGACGCCTATGTGGAGTCCCTTTGCTGGTACCGCGACATGCTCGTCGGCGACGACGAGGACATCGAGGCCGAAGGCGACGAGGCGCGCTAGCGCGGCGTCCCGCCCGCCTTTGGACAGGCGCCGCGGGAAACCCGCAGTTGTACAGTGACACGTATGGACAGCATAGAAAACCTGAAGGAACTGCAGCGTAAGGCCGGCATCGACGCCCGAAAGGCCCTGGGCGAAAAGGCGGCCGCCGATTACAGCGAGGCGATAGCGGACAGGATCATGGCCCATCCCGCCTTTGCGGGGTCGCGGCTCATACTCTCGTACCAGCCTTTCGCGGGCGAGGTGGACGTGGGGGTTTTCGGGCGGCTCGCCGAGAGGGCGGGCAAGACGCTCGCCTATCCCATCTGCCGCGGGCGGGGCGTTATGGTGGCGGCCCTGCCGGAGGACAGCGGCGCGTGGGAGATCGGGCGCTACGGCATCAGGGCGCCGGTCGAGGCCAGGTCGAGGCTCGCGGACCCGCAGGAGCTGGATATCGTAATCGTCCCCTGCGCCGCCTTCGATGGGGAGACGCGCATGAGGATAGGCTGGGGCGCCGGGTACTACGACCGCTATCTGCCCCTCTGCGCGAGGGCCGTGCGCATAGCGGTCGCCTTCGAGGCGCAGAAGGTCACGGGCCTGGCGGCGGACCCCCGCTGGGACGTGCCGATGGACGCGGTCGTCACGGAGTCGGCCACCTACTGAACGAGGCGGCGGCCTCAGCTGAGGTGTTTGGGCGGCAAAATGAAGAAACCATGCAAAGTCCTGCTTTTCTACAACCCCCTCGCGGGCAACGGCCTTTTCAAGAGCAACCTGGACATGATAGTGGACAGGTTCCAGAGGAGGAACATGGTCGTCGTGCCCGTGCGGGCGAGCAGGCAGAGGCAGCTCGACGTCATATTCCAGAACATGGACGTGAGTGAATACCGCAAGCTCATCGCCGCCGGCGGCGACGGCACCATAAACGTGATGGTCAACGCCATGCTGCGCAACGGCATCGATCTGCCGCTTGCCATCTTCCCCTCCGGCACCGCCAACGACTTCGCCTATTACATGGACCTGCCGACGCGCATGGACGAGATGATAGACATCGCCCTCGAGGAGCGGTACACGCTCGCCGACGTCGGCAAGGCCAACTCCAGCTACTTCATAAACGTGCTTGCCATGGGGATGATGGTCGATGTCAGCCAGAAGATCGATCCGGGCATAAAGAACACGCTGGGCGTGATATCGTACTACATAAGGGGATTCAGCGAGCTGCCGAACCTGCGGCCCATAGCCGTCAGGATAAGCGGGGACGGGTTCTGCATAGAGGAAAACATCTTCTTCATGCTGGCGATGAACGGGCGCTCCGCAGGCGGCTTCAAGCGCATAGCCCCGGACGCCGAAATCAACGACGGGCTTCTGGACGTCCTCGTCTTCAAGGCGATGCCGATAGTGGAGATGGCGCCGCTGCTCGTCAACGTGATGACAGGCCAGCACAAGGGGAACAAGAACGTCATATTCTTCAGGACCAGCCGCATGAGGGTGGAATCCGAGCAGGCGATAAACACGGACGTGGACGGGGAGAAGGGCGGAGCCCTGCCGCTGGAGGTCTCGCTCCTGCCGAGGCGGATCAGGGTCAACACGCTTAA
>JAISXZ010000126.1 GCA_031270275.1 Eubacteriales Family XIII. Incertae Sedis bacterium
GCCTCGAAGACGACGGGGCCCTCGGGCAGGGAGGTCTCGCCCTCGACCGCCAGGTCCACCCGGAGCTTGCGGCATATCCGCCCGCCCCAGGTTATCGTGGCCTTAAGTATCTCCCCCCGCTCGCCCTCCGTGTCGCCTATGGCCCTGAACCTGCGCATGTTCCTCCTGAACGCCCGCAGATACCGCAGATCGGCGAACAGCCAGATGATGAACGGCAGATTCCTGAGCACGCTCTTTGCGATGCCAAGCATTGTTTCGCCCTTTCGCCTTCATTGCGCCGCTTCAAAACAGCCTTCCCTGCAATTATATCACCGGGCCGTTTTGTCCGTCAAGCGCGCCCGGCGGCGGAATGCGAGACGGAGGGCCTGCCCGCCCGCTTAAATCGGGCGGCAGCGATTTTTTCATTTGGCTCATAACTCCCTCACATACGTCATATATAATCCTTTCATCGGCTGGGACGGTGCCGCGCGGGCAAGGGGGATTGTATGCCGGACATGGCGTTCAGGAGGCACGAAAAGAAGTATATGATGGATCAGGTGCGCCAAGAGGCGTTCCTGGAACGCGTGGGGGGCAGGCTGACAGCCGACGGCTACGGCCAGTACACGGTTTCCAGCCTCTATTACGACACCGACAGCTTTGCCCTGATACGCGCGTCCATCGAGAGGCCGCCCTACAAGGAGAAGCTGCGGCTGCGCTGCTACGGGGAGGCGGGCGACGACACGCCCGTGTTCCTGGAGCTCAAGAGGAAATGCGGGGGCGTCGTGTACAAGCGCCGGGCAAGGCTCGCGCGCCAGGAGGCGGCGAGGCTGCTGGAACGCGGCCCCTACAGTCTCTGCGGCCCCTGCGGCCGCGCGGACAGCCAGGTCCTGCGCGAGATCGCGTATTTCCTGGAAGCGTACCCGCTGTCCGCCAAGGCGCTGCTCTGCTGCGAGCGCAGGGCGTTCACGGCTGCGGGGGAGGGCGAGCTGCGGATCACCTTCGACACGGGCGTCCGCTTCAGGCTGGACGATCTGCGCCTAGGCGCCGGGCTGCACGGGACGCCCATGCTGGAGCCGGGGAAGGTCATCATGGAGATAAAGACGCCGGGGGCCATGCCGCTGTGGCTTTGCAGGGCGCTGAGCGAGCTGGGGCTGTTCCCCGCCCCCTTCTCGAAATACGGCGCCTGCTATCGCTGGCACATATGCGGCGGGCCGGGGAAGGCCCGCGAAGGGGGGGCGCATGCCTGAAATATTCAGCGCGAGCCTGACGGCCGGCGGGCTGTCCGTAGGCTCCTTCCTTGTCTCGACCGCCGTGTCCCTGCTGCTGGGTGTCGCCGTTTCGGCCATACACATGGCAAGGAACAGATACAACAAAAATTTCGTGGTCACGCTGGCCCTGCTGCCCGCCATGGTGCAGCTCGTCATAATGATGGTCAGCGGCAACATCGGCGCGGGCATCGCGGTGGCGGGCGCGTTCAGCCTCGTGCGTTTCCGCTCCATACCCGGCAGTGCCCGCGACATCGGCAGCATCTTCTTCGCCATGGCGGCGGGCCTGGCCACCGGGATGGGCTACCCTTTCTATGCCGCGCTGTTCATAGCCATGGTGGGGGCCGCGGATCTCCTGCTTCTGGCAAGCCGCTTCGGCAGGGGCAGGCAGAACCTGCGCAGCCTCAGGATCACCATACCCGAGAATCTCGACTACGACGGGCTGTTCGACGACATTTTCGCGGAATACACGGACAGCGCCGAGCTGGGCGGCATAAGGACGAGCAACCTAGGCAGCCTTTTCGAGCTCAGCTACGACGTGCGGCTTAAGGCGCGGGCCGCGCCGAAGGCGTTTCTGGACGCGCTGCGCTGCCGCAACGGCAATCTGGACATATCCCTGAGCCGGGCGGCGCAGGCGGCCAGGGATGAGCTGTAGGGGGATCGATCATGAGAGGATACAGGAAAAACGGCATGTTTACGGCCATTGCGAAAACTCGCGCGGCAGGCGGCCATACGCCGGCGCGGCGGCTTCCCGCAGGCGCGGCCCTGGCCGTGGCTTTGGCGGCCGCCATGGCCCTTGCAGGCTGCGGCGGCGCGGCGGGCGGCGTCGAAACCGGCGGGGAGGACGGGCGTCAGGACGCGGGGCAAGGGGCGACGGGCTATGCCTACGCGGCCGAGGATCTGGACAGCGCCTGGGACGAACAGGCGTCCACGTCCATACGGCTTGAAGGGGCCGCCGCGTCCGTGGACGGCGAGGGCGCGCTGTATTCCGACGGCGCCGTCACGATAGGCTCGGCGGGAAGCTACGTCATATCCGGCTCGCTGGACGACGGGCAGATAGTGGTCGATGCGGGAAAGGGCGACATAGTGCGGCTTGTGCTGAAAGGCGCCTCCGTATACAACGCGGACGGCCCGGCGCTGTACGCGAAACAGTCGGCAAAAATGGTCCTTACCCTTGCCGACGGCACGGAAAACACATTTGAGGACGGCGCGGCCTACAACCTCGCGCCGGGGGAGGACGAGCCTGACGCCGCGATATTCGCGGACGACAGCCTGAGCATAAACGGCAGCGGGGCGCTGAGGGTCAAGGGGAACTACATGGACGGCATCCGCGCCAAGGACATACTGGCCGTGACGGGCGGGGACATCGCGGTCGAGGCCGTCAGCGATGGGCTTCATGGCAGGGACGGCGTGGCCATGCTTGACGGGGACATCGTAATCAAGGCGGGCAACGACGGCATCAAGTCCAACAACGACGAGGAGGGGGCGAAGGGCTTCGTCGCGCTGGACGGCGGCAGCTGCGGCATAGAGGCCGAGAACGACGGGGTTCAGGCGAACGGCAGCCTCGTGGTCCTCGGCGGCGCCTTCTCCGTCCAGGCGGGGGACGACGCCTTCCACGCGGACGGCGCGCTGAGGGTGGAAGGCGGCGAGATAGACGTGGCCGGATGCTACGAGGGGCTTGAGGGCGCGACCGTGGACATATACGGCGGCAGCATACGCGTCAAGGCCGACGACGACGCCATAAACGCCGCGGGCGGCAGCGACGAATCCGACGGGCCTGGGGGGGCTGGCGGAGACAGCTTCGACCCAGGCGGCGGGTACTACGTGCGCGTCGCGGGCGGATTCATCGACGCCCTGGGCGGGCGCGACGGGATCGACTCTAACGGGGACATATATATAGAGGGCGGGGATCTGCGCCTCAGCGCCCAGTCGATGGGCATGGAGGGCGCCATAGACCTCGACGGGCGCCTCGTCATCACAGGCGGCAGGCTCGTCGCCGCAGGCAGCGTGGCCACGCCCTCGTCCGATTCCACCCAGGCGAGCCTTCTGGTATCCCATGCGTCGGCGCGGGAGGAGGGCAGCGTCATAGAGCTGAGGGACGAAGCGGGCGCCACAGTCCTCGAATACGTCAGCCGCATGGGCTACAGCGCCTCGGCGTTCAGCTCGCCGGACATGGCGGAGGGCGGGAGCTATTCGCTGTTCATAGACGGCGAGATGGTCGCGGAGCTTGCCCTCAGCGGGACGGCTACCGCCGTTTCGGATGACGGCGGGCCCTACGCGCCCGCAGGGGGAAGGGGAGGCCCCGGCGGCTTCGCGCGGCCGGAGGGCGGGACCCGGCCCGGCGGCGGCCTTGGTCCCGGCGGCGGCCCCGGCACGAGCTCGCCGGGAGGGATATCGGCGCCCGAGGGCGGCGAGCGCCGGGCCGCCGCGCCGCCGCAGACGCAATGACATTGGGCGGGGATCTGCGGACGGCATGGGATCCATGGCGGCGTCAGTCGTTCCTGTACCGCAGATAGTCCAGAAACCGCCTTGCCGCGAGCGGCGCCGACTTCCTGTCCCTCATCGCGATGCCGATCCTGCGGCAGACGGGTATGTCAAGCTCCTTCACGGCGATCCTGTACGGGGCGCGCCGCAGGATCAGCGCCGGCAGTATGCCGATGCCCAGGCCGCTTTCCACCATCGACATGATCGCGTAGTCGTCCCAGACCGTGAAATGTACGTCGGGCCTGATGCCGTGTTCCTCGAATATCTCCGACATCTCGCTTCCCGTGCCTCTTTCAAAAAGGATCAGGGGGTAGTCGCACAGGGCCTTCACGGGGAAAGGCTCGCTGCCGGCCAGGGGATGATCCTCCGGCAGGACGGCGAGCAGCCTGTCCCGCTCCAGAAAGACCGTATCGAATTCCGGGAGCGTGGGAAGGCGGACGAATCCGCAATCCACGCGCCCCTCCGCGATCAGTCGCTCTATCTCCGCGTAGTCGCCCATAAAGAACTCGTATTCGATGTTGGGGTAGTCCCTCTGAAACTCCTTGACGATCTTCGGCAGCCAATGCGTAGCCACGCTTGAAAACGCGCCGATCCTTAGCACGCCCGACTGAAGGCCGTTCAGCTCGTCCACGCGGGACTGGAGCTTTCGGCATTCGCCGCACACGCTCTGGACGAGCGGCAGCAGCTTCATCCCGTCGGAGGTCAGCCGCACGCCGCCGCGCCCGCGTTCAAGCAGGGCCAGGCGCCATTCCTTTTCCAGATCGCCGATCATGCGGCTGACGCCGGACTGCGAGTAGTTCAGCATCTCAGCCGCCCTTGTGAAGCTGCCGCATTCGGCGGTTTTGGCGAAGGCGATGTACTTCTGCAGGTTCATATCCATAGTTGTTGCCAATCCCATCACGGCGCTGCGCCGTCACAGACAGTCGATGCCCGTCCTGCCCGTCCCGAAATCCATGCTGTTTTGTAATGTCCGGCATGATAAACATTCGCTTTTATTATTTCTAGGGACATGATACACTATCCATGTTGCAAAATCAACCCCCGATTTTGGGCGCTACGCGAGAATAGCAAAGCCTATTCCCACGCATCCGCCTTGGCAACAACAAAAACCGCATGGCAGTTGCGGCTGCAAGGGTCATGCGGTTTTGGCGTGTGGGAGGCGGAGATGGGACAGGCAAAAATGGGAGGCACGGCGGGCGGCGCGCGGCGGGCGGGCGGAAAAGGGGCGCAGGGCGCGGCGTGCGTGATCGCCGCAGGCTTTTTCTGGGGCTACACCGGCGCCTGCGCGCAATATCTGTTCGTGCGCTACGGGACGGATCCCCTCTGGCTCACGTCGCTGAGGATGATCGTTGCGGGGCTTCTGCTGGTCGCCTATGGCGCGGCCACGGACCGGAAAGCGATGGTGGCGATATGGAGAAACCGCAGCGACGCGGCGATGACCGTGTTCGTCGGGATTTTCGGACTGATGCTGAGCCAGTACGCCTATCTGGCAGCCATAGGCCATTCCAACGCCGGCACGACGACGGCGATCCAGTTCCTATTCCCGGTCTATATAATGCTGCATGTCTGCGTGTCCTCCCGCCGGCTCCCGAGCGGGACGGAGCTTCTGTCGGTCCTGCTGGCGCTGTGCGGCACCTTCGCCCTGGCGACGCACGGGGACTTTGGCGGGATGCAGATCACGGGGCGGGCGCTGGTATGGAGCCTGCTTTCGGGGATTGCCGTGGCGATCTACTCGATCTTTCCCAAGGGCATTTTGGAAAAATACGGCAGCGTGCCTGTGACCGGCTACGGGATGCTCATCGGCGGGGTCGCGCTTTGCGTGGCCGGGCGCGCGTGGAACGCCCAGGTCCAGCTGGACTGGGCCGGGATCGCCGCCGTTTCCAGCATTGTCCTGATCGGCACGGCCCTCGCGCAGACGCTCTACATGCGGGGCTTAAGCATTGTCGGGCCCTCCAGGGCCAGCATGCTCATCAGCGTCCAGCTGTTTGCGGCCACCTTTTTCGCGATGGCCTGGCTCAAAACGCGCTTCGAGGCCTTCGACATGCTCGGCTTTGCCTTCATACTGGCCATGTTCTTCCTGCTCGCAAGGAAGGGCCCGGCCTTGTATTCCAATTGCGAATAGTAGGGCAATATGCCGATATGTCTTGAAATCATGCGCTTCGCGTGACGTCTGCGCCGCGGACGCCTTTCCCGTTATTCCAATTTGTAATACGGAAAACAATTGCGAATTGATTCTGTCACGCCTTCTATGGAAGAATTGGCCTATAAGGCGCGGGCTGCGTCGGCATCGGCGCCGCGCGGGCCCCTGTTCTGTCGGTTTTTGTCTGGAAGGAGTGATGGCTTATGGCGCTTGGAAGATTTGTCGTTGAGACCCACGGGCATATCAGCACGCTGTACGAGGCGGCTGGCCAGGAGAAATTCCCGGTCGGCTGGGACGGCCTGCCCATGGCCCCGGGACAGGGCGAGGTGGAATCCGTAGACAACACGGGGCTCACGCTCTGGGACATGGAGCGCTACGGCGTGGACATGGTGCTGCTGTACCCCAGCATGATAGGCACGACGAACGAGAGCCAGCTTGACCTGGTCGATAAGTACCCCGACAAGTTCAGGGCCTTCTGCGCGGATCAGAAGACCAAGCTGAGGGCGCACCGCGACAGCGTGCCGTGGAAGCTCCAGGACGCGGCGGACGAGATTGAGGCGGCGCTCAAGACGGGGCGCTACATCGGCATCGGCGAGTTCATACCCTTGGACTGGTCCAGGGTGGGCAGCAGCTACCGTTTTGACGAGCGTTTCGAGGAGTACTGCGTGTTCATGGATCTCGCGAGGGAGTACAATGTCCCGGCGGCCTTCCACGACGTGATGTGGGGCTTCTACGAGTGGGATCCCTGGGTGCTGCTCAGCAAGGTGGCGATCAAGTACCCGGACGTCCCCATCATCGTCAACCACGGCGGGCATTCGATAGGCTCCTATACCATGGGCGACTTCAACGTCCGAAAATCCCTGCGGATCGCCGGCACGCCCACGATCCGCGACACGGCCAACGTATACCTCGAGGTCGGCACCTGGACCGCCGAGATGATGTACATGGCCATCACCGATCCGAACGTCGGCCCGACGCAGCTTCTCTGGGGCAGCGACTACGGCAACGTCCCCCAGTACCTGACCGTGGACATGCGCCGCAGCGGCAATGTGCCGACCTCCTATTCGACCTCCATGAAGAAGTGGTGGCCCACCCCCTTCTACCAGTGCGACTGGTGGGGCTGGGAGGCGAAGCAGATCGACCGCCTGAAGGAATGGGTCGAGCAGGACCAGATAAACCTGATACTCGGCGGCAACGCAGCGAAGGTGTTCAAGCTGCCCGTCCCATACGAGCGGATGTTTCTGTCGGGCCGTCCCGACATCAACGGCATACATTGGCAGGAAAGCGTCCCGTACATACCGATGGATCAGGTGATGTATCCGGACGACAAGATGAACAACAGGGAGGTGCTTGAGGAAAGAAGGAGGAATCCCCCCAACTGGCACAGATAGCGAAGGCCGAAACATCGACAGCCCCCCGCCGCAGGGCGCATCCAGCCCCGCAGCGGGGCGGCGAATCGTTTTCATATGCTGTTTTGACGGCCGGAAGGCCGCTATGGAGGCAGTAATGGCAACCTTTTATGTCGCAATGGTCATCGAGGTCATACTCATCGTCGGCGTAGGCTTCTACCTTAACGTCAAGGAAAGGATACTTGAGAAAAAGGGCGGCTTCGCCTACGGCGGGCATGCCATGGGCGCCATCGCCGTAGGCGCGACCATCGGCCTTACGCCGCTCGGCACGCCGCATGTGCTGGGCATTCCGGGCATGGCGCTCGGGCAGGGCGAGATCGCCATGTGGTTTGTGCTCGGGGGCGTCGCTGCGGTGTCGGCGGTCACGCTTGTGACGGGGCCGCTCGCCCGCAGGCTCGAGGTGAACACGGCCCCTGAAATGATGGAGCTGATGTTCGGGGACTTCAACAAGGTGCTGATCATAGCCGCCGGCATAGGCGGCAGCTTCGGCGGCCTCGCCCTGGAATGCCAGGGCATGGGCGCCATCATCAGCATCGGGGGCGGCTTCCCCTACGGGGCCGGCCTCATTATCGCCGGCATATTTATAATCATATACGTTTTTCTCGGCGGCATGAAGCAGATGGGCATAGTCAACACGGTCAACGCCGTCTTCGTCTATGTGGGCATCATAGGGGCCCTCATCTACGTCAGCTCCTTCATGCTGAAGGGCGACTGGTCGGGCGTCAACAGCTTTTACGAGACGGCCAAAAACGCGAACGGCGAGGACATGTCGTGGATGCTGAGCATGGCGCGCAACAAGGAGCTGCTTTACACGGTGGGCATCGTGTCGCTGCTCTCGCAGCTCTTTACGCATCCCTGCTCGGGCGGTTTCATCCAGGCCTGCCTTTCCGCAAAGAGCGTCGGCACGGTGCGGCGGGCGGCCCTGATCGCCATCCCCGTCAACGGGCTGTTCGGCCTCGTCATCATATCCATAGCGATGTTCGGCAATTCGGACATAGGCGGCAATGTTGATCTGCTCGGGCTGTTCCTGTACTCCGTCCCGAAATGGCTCGGCGTCGTCGCCTTCATGGGTTTCTTCGGCGTGGTGCTGTCTACGGCGAGCATCATATGCATGGCCATGGGCACGATAATATCGAACGACATATACAAGCGCTACTACAACAAGGATGCGACGGAGAAGCAGAAGAACATGGTCAACCGCATCATAATAGCGGTCTTTGTCGTCGCGTCCGTACTGATCGCCACCTTCGTCCCGAGCATAACCGGCGCCGCGAACTGGAACTTCTCCTGGGGCATACCGCCGTTCGTGTTCCTTTTCTTCGGCGTTTTCTGGAAATGCAGCAAGAAGGCGTTTACGATAAACATCATCTTCGTCTGGATCGTCAATTCCCTGTGGTCGCTGACCCCGCTGCCGGACGCGCTCGGCGTGCCGCCGCAGTGGCAGGACATCAACGCCATAATCACGACCGTCCTGTCGTTCGTCGTCGGCGCCATACTGACTGCGGCCCTGCCTGGCGAGGAATCGCTGTTCAGCATGATGAAGAAGCACACGCCGGCGGAGCTCCGTGAAAGCCGCCTTGCGGGATAGCGGGCGGATTTGACGAAAGAAAGGAGGCAGCCAGATGCTGTTAGGAGGATTTTGGGCGCAGGGGATCCTGTCGATAGCGATATGCGTGGCGATAGTCTTTTTGGTCGGCCTCGCCTTTAAGAAAGGGGGCGGATACTGATGGGCGACAGCGCGGGAATGGGCGCCTGGATGGCGTCGGTATACATCGGCTTTGTGATCGGCATCGTGGCCTGCGTGTGGGGCCACTTCAAGGAAAAGAGGGACAGGCAGCGCAAGGGGGAGTGAGGCCCTGCGGGGCGCGGCGGCGGGATCGGCCCAGGGCAATGTCCGGGCGGGTCCCCCGGCGGCCGCGCGCGGCGCCATCGATCCGGCCCGGCCCCGGCCTCAGTTGCACACGGTCGTCATCGGCTTCGACTGCTCAAAGTAGAAATTGCCCCGGCTGTTCAGGAACTCGAGGTATTTTTTCGCGCCCTGCTTAAGCTCCGCGTTGCGGTGCCAGGCAAAGCAGTATTCGAATGTCGGGCTGTCCGCTATGGGTATGGCCCTGACGTCGCTGTGGCGGAAGTTCTTCATGACATGCGACAGGCCCATGTAGAGATAGGCGCTGTCGAACAGATAGGCGCAGGCGATGTCCGGCCTCGAGGTGGTGAACAGTATGTTGGGCTCGAAGCCCGCGCCTACGCAGGCATCCATGCATATGTCGTACAGGGAGGACTCCTTGCGGTTGAGTATCATCTTGAAGCCCTTCAGATCCGCCATGGACACGGAGCTTCTGCCCGCCAAGGGGCTGTCTGCGGAGACGGCGGCCATAAAGCAGTCCTTGCAGTAGGTCTGGGTGTCGAACAGCCCCCTGTCCAGCTTGATGGTGGAGCAGAAGGCGATGTCGCAGTCCTTCGCCTCGAGCATGTACAGCAGGCGGTTCTCCTCCATCTCCTCCGTCATTATCCTGATGTTGGGGTAGAGCTTGACGAAGTGCTTTATGGCGGCGATCACGCCGTAGGCGGCCAGGGTGGGCACGCACGACAGGCGGAATATCTGGCCGGTCCGATCCTTCCCGGCCTTGATCGCCTCGGCGGCGTCCATCGTATGCGAGTGCGACTCAAGTATCTCGCGGAAGTGCTTCATCAGCCGCCTTCCGCTCGTCGATACGGTGAAATACTTGCCGTTTCGGTTCAGCAGGGGGACCCCCAGCTCCTTTTCGAGCGCCATGACATTCTTCGAGACGGTGGACTGCGACATGTAGAGCTTTTCCGCCGCAAGCGAGAAGCTGCCCGTCGATATAACAGTCCAATAGCACTTCAGCCAATCAATGTTGATGGAACCCACCTCCCCGGCGGCGGCGCGGAGAAGTATACTGTTCCGCACATCCAGAGAATGTAAAATAGTCGCCGAAAAAGCGCGGAAAAACCAAGGATACATGCCATTCATGGATTAAAAAGGAAGC
>JAISXZ010000204.1 GCA_031270275.1 Eubacteriales Family XIII. Incertae Sedis bacterium
GGTGCGCGATCCGCCGAGGGCTGAACAGACATTGACGACCTCGCCCTCATGCACCATCACGCTGGAGGAACCGCCGTCCTGCATCGCGGCGTTGATTGCGCCAAACTGGATCATCAAGCCCTGGCAGTCCTGCAGGGTGGCGCCCAGGCTGTGCGGCT
The DNA here is from genome assembly GCA_031270275.1 of Eubacteriales Family XIII. Incertae Sedis bacterium. Classification (GTDB taxonomy): domain Bacteria; phylum Bacillota; class Clostridia; order Peptostreptococcales; family Anaerovoracaceae; genus JAISXZ01. Next base: position 159 of record JAISXZ010000204.1, read on the forward strand.
GCCGCCCGTCAATGACCAGCATCAGCACCGCGCCGTCGGCCCGCTGGCCAATCGCCGTGCGGGGGTTGAGCCCGCTGCCGTTGCCGGTAAATTCGGCCGGCTTTCCGTTCACGACGATCGGCGGCATGATGGTGGGCTCCACCGCCACGGCGTCGCGGATGTTCATGCCCAGGGCCTCCCGGCCGCTCATCTTGCCGACGATGAGGTGATCGCCGTCGTCGAAGCCGATGATCGTGCTGACCGTGCCCGGCCCGCCGTTGCGGATGACGCCGTTCTGGATGAGCAGGCCCATCGGCTGGCCGCCCTTGCCAAAGCCGCCGGTGTCGTCGAAATATCCGGCGTTGATGGCTGCCGCGGCATCGTTCTCGGCGGCAAATTGCTCGACCCGCTTGCCGCGGAGCTCGAGGCCAAAGACATTCAGGCAGGCGAGCCGCACCCGCGCGGGATCCTTGACGATCAGCATCTTGCCCACGAAGGTGTCGCCCGAGACATCATGAAGCTCAATGGGCTCGCCGAGGGCGTCCGTGGCCGGTGGCTGCCCGAAAGGCCGGGTCGCGTCGGTCACCTCGTCGATGGGAACGACCGTGTTGGCCTGCAGGATGGCCTGCACCTCCGCCTCGTCCAGGTGGATGCGGGAGGTGAATTTGACGGCGCTCGTCTCCTCCACCGAGACGACGAACAGGTCGCGCGCGGTGGGGAAGGGGCCTTTGCAGATGATGGCAATGGCGCCGTAGAGCAGGACGACGACGCTGAACAGGAAGACTGCCAGCACGCCGAGGGTCTTTAAGATGAAGCGCCGCACGCGGCCCTTGCGCCGCGGGGCTCGTTGATCGGTGCTGCCGCCTGGCTTCACGGTTTCCGGCATTGGCCCCTCCCTTCCGGCAATTGGCTCCCCGTGCGGAACACCCAGCGGTGCTGGATGAAGAAGCTGATGAAAAACAAGCTCACATCGGTGACGATCTTGGCCGGCAGCACGGGCAGGGGCAATATCTCGCTAAACAGGTACACCCCGCCGTAGCTGCACATCATCTGCGCGGCGCAAAGCGAAAAGTAGCGCAGCATGGCGCCGCCGTATCCGGCGCGGCTTTTGAATACCAGCCGGTGGTTCACAAAGAAATTGAAGACGGCCGAGCAAATCCGCGCGAGAGCGGTAGCCAAAAACAGGCGCAGCGCGGGCACAAGGGCGGCCAGCAGCCGGTTAAACAGGTTGAAAAGGCTGAGATCGACGAGGGCGCTGAGCATCGAGGCGAAGGGAAACTTGCCGAGCGGCCCCAGGATAAGCGCGTAGATGCGGACAGAATCGACAAAGGGGCGGAAGTGCGAGCCCAGGTTGTGATCGGTATAGATGGTGCGGATGGGCACCTCGCTGATGGCGACGCGCGCGCGCCTGGCCTCCAGTAGCATGTTGGTCTCAAACTCGTAGCGGTCGCCCGATATATGCAGCAGGCGTTCCATAAAGCGGTTTGGGACGCCGCGCAGCCCGGTCTGCGTGTCCGTGATGCGGGCGCCGCACAGGGCGCTCAGGATGCGCCGGGTGATCCTGTTGCCCAGCGCGCTCTTGGCAGGCACGCCGCCCTGGGCGAAATCCCGCGCGCCCAGGATCAGGTCATCGGGCTTCTGGGCGAGGGCCTTGGCCACCGCGACCACGTCTTCAACGCAGTGCTGGCCGTCGCCGTCCAGCGTGACGACGCCCACGCAGCCGCAGGGCTCGGCCAGATGGCGCGCAAAAGCCGTTTTCAGCGCGCGGCCCTTGCCCCTGTTCTCAGGGTGCGCCAGCAGCACACATTCGGGATAGCCGGCGGCGTGCTCAAAATAGCCGTCGAAGCTGCTGTCGCTGCCGTCGTTCACGATATAGACGCGCTTGAAACCGGCTTTGATCAAATCATCCACCACGCCGGTGAAGTGCGCGTCAGGATTCAGGGACGGTATAACCGCTGCAACATTCATATCCATTCTTGCGCATCCTTACATCACATCCGCCGCCGCGCGCGGCCCTTGTCCCGCGAAGCGCGGGCGGAGCGCGTGAGCACAAGCGCCAAAACAGCTATCAAGGCCAGCAGCCCGGCCAAAATGGACGCCGGCAGCCAGCCTGGCGTATCGTCCGCCTGCCGCCGCAGGAGCGTCCCGGACGCGCCGGGGGCGTCTTGCGGCGAAACCGGCGTCGGCGCAAGGGACGGCGGCGGCCCGGGCTCCGGATCGGGTTCCGGCGCCGGCTCCGGGGAAAAGTCGATATTTTCAAACAGGTCGTTCCCGGCCGCATCGGGGCCCACAAGGCTGTGGACAAGCCCGAACCTGCGGCAGTCCTGCCAGGTTCCCTCCTGCCGCACGGAGAAATACTCGGTCTGCGAACGGTGGCAGGCAAAGCCCTCCACCGCCATCTCATAGGCGCTTTTGCCGCCAAAGCGTTCAAGCGGCAGATCCCAGTTCATGATGATCTCGTTTTCGGCGTAAAGGTGGAGGTAAGCCTTTGGCGTCTCCCAAACGCCCCATCGCTCCGCCGAATCGGGATAGATGCTCTCCACGCCGGAAAGCGCGAGGGCGTTCACCAGCGTGGCCGCGTTCAGCATATGGGCGCCGTGGCCGTATTCGCCGGCCAAATCGTGCCCCACGACCACCCCGGGCTTGAAGCGCCGCAGCAGCTCCACCTGAAATTCCAGCACAGCTTTGCGGTCATAGACCTGCTCGGCCGCGGAAAGGCTCTCCTTGGATGTGTAGAGGTCGGGGAAGGCGCCGATGAGCGGGTAAGCCGTGAC
>JAISXZ010000223.1 GCA_031270275.1 Eubacteriales Family XIII. Incertae Sedis bacterium
CGGACGCGGCGGCGGGCGCGGGCGTCGCCGACGTGGCGCAGGGCTCGCCCCTGTCGGCGGCCGTGTCGTGGGCCTATGGCGCGGGCGTCGTGAACGGGATGGGCGACGGCAGCTTCGCCCCCGACGGCGGGATCACGCGCGAGCAGATAGCCGCGATGCTCCACCGCTACGCGCGGCACAGGGGCGCGGATCTCTCGGAAAGCGGCGATCTCTCGGCCTTCGCGGACGCGGGCGCCATCTCGGCCTGGGCGGTCGAGGCCCTGGCCTGGGCGAACGGCGCCGGCCTTATAAACGGCATGGGCGACGGGACGCTCGCGCCGCAGGGGGGCGCGACCCGCGCCCAGGCAGCCACGATGCTGATGAACTGGGGCCTATGACGGGAAGGCTGCCGCCACGCGCCGACGCGGGCGCCGGGCGGCCCCGGCCAAGGCGGCCGGGCGGCGACATGAAAAGGGTTCTGGCCATGCTGGCGGCGCTGCTCGCGGCGGCCCTGCTCGCGCTGCCGCCCCTCGCGGCTACCCGCGTCCACGCCCTCGACGACGACGAGTACGGCGGCTACGCCGCAGACACGCTGACGATAAAGGTCGGCTATTTCGGCGGGCCCTACTACGAGAAGGCCGTGTTTGGCCTCGAGGAGCTGTGGGCTATGGACGTCCGCTGCCTGGACTACACCTTCATCGACAACATGCCCGCAGTCGTCATAGACCACGTTGCCGGGGTGCCGCTGGAGGAGCTCACGGCCGCCGCGGGCATCGACGTCGGGAGCGTGCAGAGCTTCAATTTCTGGACTAACGACAAGGACGGCGCCTATTACACCTCGCTCACGAAGTCCTTCCTCATAGACACGCCGCGCTACTGCTACTACAGCCTTCCCGACAACTTCGACTACGACGAGGGGGAGGGCAGCAGCTACGCGGTGGCGGACGCGGAGCGGGTGCCGACGCTCATAGCGCTGGCCGACGACTGGAACCGCTCGCTCGCGGGCGCGTCCTTCGGATCGGACTACCTGAACCTGAACACCAACACGCGCTTCAGGCTGATATTCGGCCAGACCGACGCCTACACGCGCACGGCCTCGAACAGCGCGAAGTGGGTGCACATGATAGAGGTCACGCTCGGCGGCGCCCCCACGCTCGCCATGGACAGCTCCGTGCTGGAGCTGGAGGTGGGCAGCCGCTTCCGCAGCGAGGCCTACGTCTCCGCCGCCGACCCCCTGATCGCGGCGAACGCGCAGATCGAATGGTCCAGCAGCGACGAGGGGGTGGCGGTCGTCGATTCCGGCGGCGAGATACTGGTGACGGGGGAGGGGAGCGCGACGATAACGGCGAGCATAGGCGGCGCCTCGGCCTCGGTGCTGGTGAACGGCTCCGCCGGCGAGGGGCCGGCTGGGCTGGGGGCGCCCGCCGGGGCGGATGCGGCCGACGCGGCGGATACGGCCGACGCGGCGGATACGGCCGACGCGGCGGATGCGACCGATGCGACAGACGCGGCGGATACGGCCGACGCGGCGGATGCCGCCGGGGACGAGGCCGCGCCCTCCGAGGAGCCGGAGGCCGTGACGATAGCCAGGGAGATATCCGTCCTGAACCGCGCGGAGGCCTTGTCCGAGGACGGGCTGGGCGGCGTGCAGAACTGGAGGGACAGCGAGATGGCCGCCGGCGCCGTGGAGCTGCCCGTCATATACGAGGACAGCCCCGCAGCCCTGCTGGCTGCCCTGGCCGCCCTTGCGGCCTTCGCGCTCGGCGGCGCGTTCCGCCTGGCAAAATACAGCAAGGAGACAGCGTAAAAATGCTATCAGACGCCCTGCGCGCCGTTTCGAGCGCGCTGCAGACGCCCGTAATAGCCGTGCTGCTGCTGCTCATGGCGGCGGCCCTGTTCATGCTCGGCTCCCTTGCCGTCGAGGCGTTCACCGAACGCGCGAGGCTGCGCGTCCGGCTGCCGGAGCTTGTGGACGCGCTGAGGGAGGGAGGCGCCACCGAGGCCGTCATCGAGGGCAGCGGCCTTCTCAGGCGGCAGAAGCTCGCGCTGCTGGAGCTGACGCGGCACCCCGCCCTTACGCCGGCCATGCGCGAATCGCTCGCCGTGCGCCTCGTTGCGGAGGAAAGGGCGCGCTACGAGGGCATCGTGCGCGTGACGGACCTCATAGCGCGGCTGGGGCCGATGTTCGGGCTGCTGGGGACGCTGATACCTCTGGGCCCCGGCATAATAGCCCTCGGGCGCGGCGACACCTACACCCTTTCGCTCTCGCTGCTGACGGCCTTCGACACGACGATAGCGGGCCTCGTGGCGGCGGCGGTGGCCTTCGTCATCTCCACGGTGCGCAAGAGGTGGTACGCCTCCTACATGGCTTCGCTGGAGATGGCGATGGAATGCGTCTTGGAGGCGGAAAATGAGAAGGCGGTTTAGCGGCGGCCTGTCGCAGGGCGGCGGCTCCTTTTCGCGGGAGTCCGCAAACCCGCTGGAGGGCATGGCGAACCTCGTGGACGTCATGCTGGTCATAGCCGTGGGCCTGATGCTCGCGCTCGTCATCAACTGGAACGTGGACATCGCGGCCAGAAGCGACGAAAACGCCGCAAGAGGCAGGGAGATAGCGGAGATCGAGGGCCTGTCCGGCGAGGGGGCGCCGCTCGACGGCAGCGCGCAGTACGAGGAGCTGGACGTCGTGGTCTACCGCGATCCCGCGACCGACAGGCTGTACATGGTGGAGAGGGGAGAGGAATAGTTGGGGATGATGACGGGAAACAGAAGAAGCGGCTTTCTGAGGGCGGCCGCCGTCTGCCTGGCGCTGTCCCTGCTCGCGCTGCCACTTTCGCAGCTCAGGGCGTCCGCGCTCGCGCCGGACGCGCCGGGCCGCATAATGCTCTCGTTCGCGGGGGACGGGGCCCTGGCCCTGACCTGGGTCGATGCCGAGGGCGTGGGCGACGGCCGCGTCCGCTACGGCCTTTCGCCGGACCTCTCGGACGCGCGCGAGGCGAAGGCCCTGCCCGCGCCGGGATCGAGCGCGATCGAGGCCGGCGGCTCCCGCTTCACGGCGGAGCTTGCGGGCCTTGCGCCGGGCGCGACCTACTACTACAGCGTAGGCGGTGCGGGCGGCTGGAGCGCCACGCAGTCCTTCATGGCGGCCGACACGGGCGCGGCGGACTTTTCCTTCCTGTATTTCGGCGACATACAGGTGACGGAGGGGGCCGAGAGCGACTTTGCCGCCTGGGGCGCGCTGGCCGGGGGCGCCTACGCCAGGAACCCTGGCGCCGCCTTCGCCCTCCAGGGGGGCGACATAGTGGAGAGCGGCATAGACACGGGCCAGTGGGACGCCTTCCTCGACAGCGCCACGCCCGTGTTCTCGCGGATACCCTTCATGCCCACGAACGGCAACCATGAAAGCAACTTCCCCTCGGGCAAGCCCGAGCTCTACCTCGACGTGTTCTCCCTGCCCCGAAACGGCCCGGAGGGCTTCGAGGAGGAATTCTATTCCTTCGACTACGGCGACGCGCATTTCACCGTGCTTAATTCCTGGGTCTTTTCCGGCGAGCAGCGCCTGGACGAGGACGATCTGGAGGCCATAGACGCCTGGGTCGAGCGGGATCTGTCATCCTCCGCCGCGACGTGGAAGATAGCGGTCACGCATCTGCCCCTCTACGCCGTCCACAGCGACGCGGTAGCGGACGCCACGCGCGCGCACTGGGCGCCCCTGTTCGAGAGGCACGGCGTAGCGCTCGCCCTCGTCGGGCACCAGCACGTCTATTCCAGGCTAAAGCCCCTGTCGGGCGGCGCGGTGGATTTCGAGCGGGGCGTGACATACATAATGGGAAACTCCGGACGCAAGTTCTACGACTCCGCCGACGAAAGGCTCGCGGAGCGGATGATCTACGGCGTTTCCACCTATCAAAGCATACGGATTGACGGTAACATGCTTACGGTCCAGACCTTCGACGGGGAGGGGCGGGAGCTCGATCTGGCCGCCATCTCGCCGCGCGCCGACGAGGCGCCCGCCGTTTCGGACTGGACCCTGGGCGTGATGGCCCGCAATCATAGAGATTCGGATCGGCGTGGCCAACGTGATCGTGCGGGGCAGCGCCCGCGCATCGTTCCAAAACGCGCATCGTCCTAAAACGCGTACCGTCCTGAAAGAGGGGAGGCTAGGCACATGCCCGCATCCATAGTGAGGAAGCTGCCGCCCGCCGCCGTCGCGGCGCTTGCCGCGTCGCTGCTTGCCCTGGCCCTGTTTTCGGGCTGCGCGGGCGAGGCGGCGGGCGGCGGGGGCGGCGGGACGCGCCTGTTCGTCGATTCGGCGGGCCGGGAGGTGGAGCTTCCCCTCCACATAGACAGCGTGGCCCCCTCGGGGGCCTACGCGCAGATAATGCTGTACACGCTCTGCCCCGAAAAGCTCCTGGGGCTGTCGAGCCCCTTTTCAAGGGGCCAGAAGGCGTACATAGACGAAAAATACTGGGATCTCCCCGTGTTCGGGCAGTTTTACGGCAAGAACGCGACGATGAACTTCGAGGAGATAATAAAGGCGGCGCCCGACGTCATCGTGGACATAGGCGAGGAGAAGGACGGCATAGCCGCCGACATGGACGGCATACAGGAGCAGACGGGCATCCCCGTCATATTCGTAAAGGCGACGCTCGGGCTGACGGCCGAGGCCTACGAGACCCTGGGTGAGGCCCTGGGCGTGCAGGAGAGGGCGGCGGAGCTTTCGGCCTATGCCCGCGAGACGCTCGGCCTGGCCGAGGAAAACCGCGCGCGCATAGCCGAGGGGGACAGGGTGGGCGTGCTATTTGGGAACGGCGAGTACGGGCTCGAGGTCTCGGGCGCCGGCTCCGTCCACGCGGAGACGATAGAGCTGGCCGGGGCCGTGAACGTGGCCGCGCTCGACAAGGTGTCCGGCAGCGGCAGGGACGAGGTCTCGATAGAGCAGGTGATGCTTTGGGACCCCGACGTGGTGATACTGGCGCCGGACAGCTGCTACGGGGACATATTCGACGACCCTCTCTGGGAGGGCGTCGGCGCCGTCCGAAGGGGCGAGGTGTACGAGGTGCCCTCCGGCCCGTACAGCTGGCTGGACAGGCCCCCGTCGGTGCAGCGCCTGCTGGGCGTCCTGTGGCTGGGCAGCCTGGTGTACCCCGAGATCTACGAGATCGACATGGTGGGCGAGACGCAGAGGTTCTACGCGCTTTTCTGGGGCTACGATCTCAGCGAGGGCGAGGCGCGCGGGCTTCTGGAGAACTCGACGCTGAAAAGGCGCTAGCGCGGGATGGGGGTGCGGAGTTTGGACGGCAGGGCGGCGGGTGCGGCAGGCACGCGCGCGGGCAGGCGCTTCGCGGCATTGGCGGCGGCGCTCGTCCTCGTCTTCTTCATGTCCTTCGCGCTGGGCCGCTACCCCGTGAACCCTGCGGATCTCGTGAAGATACTGCTTTCGCAGCTTGCCTCGCTCATCTCCCAGGCGCTTCCGGACGGCGTTCCCTTCCCCTCCGGCTTCGAGCGCACCTGGGCTGAGGCGGCCGAGACGGTGACGCTGAACGTGCGCCTTCCGAGGATAATAGCGGCCGCAGCCATAGGGGCGGCCCTGTCGGCGGCGGGCGCGGCCTACCAGGGCATGTTCAGGAACCCGCTCGTGTCCCCCGACATACTGGGCGCCTCGTCCGGCGCCGGCTTCGGCGCGGCCTTCGGCATACTCATGCGCCTGGGCTATTTCGGCATATCCGTGTCGGCCTTCCTGTTCGGCACGGGCGCGGTCCTGACGGCCTACGCGATAAGCGGCAGGAGCCGCCGCATAAACGGCATACTCGCCATGGTGCTGACCGGCATGATGGTGTCGTCGCTCTTTTCGGCGGCCACGTCATTCATAAAGCTCATAGCGGACACGGAGGAGGCCCTGCCCGCCATAACCTACTGGCTGATGGGCAGCCTCGCGTCCATACGCATGTCGGACATCGCCTTTGCCGGCGTCCCCATAGCCGCGGGGCTCGTCGCCCTCCTGCTGCTGCGCTGGCGCATAAATCTGCTCACCCTGGGCGATGACGAGGCCAGGAGCATGGGCGTCAACACGGCGAGGCTGCGCGCGGCCGTCATAGTCTGCGCGACGCTGCTGACCGCCGCGAGCGTGGCCATAAGCGGCATGATAGGCTGGGTGGGCCTTGTTATACCGCATTTCTGCCGCATGATATTCGGCCACGACTACAGCCGGCTCATGCCAGCGTCGATGATGTTCGGGGCAGCCTTCCTGATAGTCGTCGACGACGCGGCCCGCCTCATAGCCACGAGCGAGATACCGATAGGCATACTGACGGCCTTCGTCGGGGCCCCGGTGTTCGTCTACCTCATACTGTCGGGAGGGGCCGGGAATGAATATTGAGGTGCGCGGCCTGAGCTTCTCCTACGGGGCGCGGCAGGCCCTTCGCGACGTCGGCTTTTCGGCCGGCCCAGGGGAGATAGTGTCCGTGCTCGGCCCCAACGGCGCCGGCAAAAGCACGATGTTCCGCTGCATAATGGGCTTCCTGCGGACGGAGAGGGGCGCGGTCCTCATCGACGGGGACGACATACGCGGCCTAGGGAGGCGCGAGCTGGCGCGTCGGCTGGCCTATATACCGCAGGCGGCGGCGCCGGTCTTCAACCATACCGTGCTCGAGACCGTGCTTATGGGCCTTTCGGGGCGGGTGGCCTTCGGGCGCGCGCCCGGCAAGGCCCACGTGGCGGCGGCCCTCGAGACGCTTGAAAGCCTGGGCATAGCGCATCTTAGGGACAGGGGCTGCCTGGAGATAAGCGGCGGCGAGAGGCAGCTCGCCTTCCTCGCGAGGGCCTTGGCGCAGGACGCGCGCATACTCGTTATGGACGAGCCGACCGCCAACCTCGACTACGGGCACCAGCACGGCGCCCTCGAAAGGGCGCGAAGCCTGGCCTTGGAGGGCTACACCGTCGTGATGTCCACGCACAGCCCGGAGCACGCCTTCCTCTACTCGACCAGGGTGCTGGCCCTCTGCGGGGGCCGGGCCGTGGCCGAGGGCAGGCCGGGCGAGGTGCTGACGGAGGGCCTGCTGGAAAGCCTCTACGGCATAGGCGTCAGCCTGCACGAGCTCAGCGTAGGGGGCAGGACGGTCAGGATATGCCTGCCGGCGGGCGCGGCGGGGCCTGCGGCGGGCGAGTGCGAGAGCGGGGCGGCGGGGCCTGGGGCGGGCGAGGTCGAGGCAGAGCCCGCAGAGGACGGGGCAGGGCCCGCAGAGAGCGGGATCGGGGCGGAGCGATGAGCATGGGTGCATACACGGAAAAGCGGGCCGAACCGGGCCCGGCGCGGCGGGAGGACGGGAAAGGCTCCGCGCTCGAATTCGACTACATAGCGCAGAACATATTCCTGCCCATATACGAGGTCATAGCGGACGAGATAATAAGGGAGACGGGCAGCATGTCGGGGACGCTGCTCGACATAGGCTGCGGCGGCGGGCATCTCGGGCTGACGCTCATAAAAAAGACGCGCCACAGGGCCTGCCTGTCGGACATAAACGAGGACGCGCTCGCGCTGGCGCAGGGACGGGCCAGGGAATGGGGGCTGTCGGATCGCGTCTGGGTCTCGCGCCAGGACGTGCACTGCATGTCCTTCCCCGACGGCTTCGCGGACCTGGTGGTCAGCCGGAGCTCCTACGGCTTCTGGGAGGACAAGGAGAGGGCCTTCCGGGAGATATGCAGGGTGACGGCGCCCGGCGGGACGGCCTACATAGGCGGGGGCATGGGCAACAGCGAGGTGGCCGCGCCCGTAAGGGAGAAGATGCGCAGGCACAGCCCCAACTGGCCGGACTACCTGAACAGGGCCGGGCGGAAGACGCCCACCCCGGCCTACGCGGAGATACTGGACAGGCTGGGCCTGGACTACGGGATCATAGAGGACGAGAGCCGGGGCAGATGGATAGTGATAAGGAAGTGAGGGCGGTCGGCCAGGGCCCCCGTTCGGCGGCCGGCCAAGGTCTCCGCCCGGCGGCTTCGGCCCAGGCGTTCTGGAGGCGGGCATGCCGGCAAACTGGTTTCTGACCGGCCTGCCTGGGGCGGGCAAGTCCACCATAATAAGCGGGCTCGCGGCGAGGCTGGGCTGCGGCGTGGGCGGCTTCAAGACCGTGTCCGGGCCGGAGGGGCCGCCGGGGGTCTTCCGCGTGTACATCATGCCCTACGGCGCGGACGGGGCCGATCTTTCCGGCCTTGATCCCGTAGCCATGCGCGACAGGGCCGCGGGCGGCTTCCGGGCCTTTCCCGAGGTCTTCGACCGGGAGGGGGCTGCCATGCTGCGCGTGCCGGCGGGCGGCAGGCTTACGGTCATGGACGAGCTGGGCTTCATGGAGGCGGATGCCCTGAGGTTCCAGGAAGCCGTGTTCGCGGCCCTCGACGGCGAGATCCCGGTGCTGGGCGCCATAAAGCCCGCGGGGGGCCGCACGGACGCGCCCTTCCTGCGGGAGATAAGGGCGCGGGGCGACGTCCGCATATTCGAGGTGTCGCCCGGCGGCAGGGGGGCGGCCAAAGCAGCCCTGGAGAGGGAGTTGGCCCGGCTGATGGGGCTGTGACTACTCACCCGCCACGCCATTTTTGCCCATCTCGGAACCTGGCTGCGATTATTGGCTTCCTCACGTACTCCCTTGTACGCTCCGGGAGCCAAAATCGCCCCCAGAACCCGATCTGGACAAAACTGACG
>JAISXZ010000019.1 GCA_031270275.1 Eubacteriales Family XIII. Incertae Sedis bacterium
CAGGATTTTTTTCGTCAGGCAAGGCGCAAAACGCAGGCGAACCCGAAGGTTCGGCGAGGCTTTGCAACGCAGCCTGGCGGAAAAAAGACAAGTCAGATGTAAAGCTTATTTCCGCACAGTTCCTTAGTGGGAGGGATACCATGAAACACACGATAGCGGTCCTCGTCGAAAACAAGGCGGGCGTGCTGTCCCGCATCTCCGGCCTGTTCGCGCGCAGGGGCTTCAACATCGACAGCCTCGCCGTAGGGCCCACCGACGACCCCCTCATATCAAGGATAACCATAGTCGTGGACGGCGACGACTACACCGCCGAGCAGGTCACGAAGCAGCTGAACAAGCTCATAGACGTGCTGAAGGTGCGCAAGCTGAACAGCCAGGACATAATAAGGCGCGAGCTGCTGCTGGTGAAGGTGAAGCTGTCGGAGAGCCAGCGCAGCGAGATAATAGACATCGCGAAGATCATGGACTGCGACATCGTGGACATCTCGCATACGACGCTCATGCTGGAGCACAACGACTGGCCGGAGAAGATCGACCTGCTCATCGATCTGCTCTCGAAATACCAGATCCTCGAGATAACCCGGACCGGCACGATAGCGCTGCAGCGCGGCGCCGACAGCGTTTAGCGCCCCGCGTCGCCCATTCCGCCAGGCCGCGTTGCAAAGCCTCGCCGAACCTTCGGGTTCGCTTGGGTTTTGCGCCTTGCCTGACGAAAAAAATCTTCGCCGTTTATCACGACTTCCAGGTGTCGCAGGACACTAGCCGGCGCCCGCTCCAAGCCGGACTACTCCGTGTGCAGGTCTATGTCCGTCGCCCTCTCTATGTCTTCGGCGGACAGCCCCTTCTGGTAGCACAGATCGAGCAGCCTGTCCCCGAGCTCCCTCGGATATGTCTTCACGGACATGGCCCCCGCCTCCGGACGGTGCTTCAGCGCGTAGGCTACCGGCAGGAATACGAACAGCGGCGGGATGATGGCCCAGGCAAGGCCCGCCGCCGTGGCTTCGGCCACATGCCCAAGCAGCTCGATGTCCGAAGTAAAGTACGCAAAATTCGCGACAACGCGCAGCAGGGCGGCGAGGATGGCCGCAAGCGGAACGATCTTCGCGAGAAGGCCGAACAGCTCCGCGCCCTTCTCGCGGTCCTCGGCGGAGATCCAGTATTTCCTGAACACGGCGGCGTTCAGGCACCTGACAAAAAGCCCGAAGCCGGACGTGATCGCCAGCACGCCCACGACGCTGACGACAATGCCCCATATCTGCGCCGGGCTCATGATGAGATAGCTGGACTGGAACCCCACCATAATCCCGGAAAAGACGAACCCGGCTATGAAAACCGCAAGACCTATCACAAACATGGCAAACCCTCCTTCAACCTCAATGACTGCGGCCGATGCTTCCTTGCGAGACTGCATACAGATCGCCGGGGGCCGAAAACCGGGGCCGGGATATCCGTCGCAGCCGCCGCGCATAAACAATGATAGCGCCGGACCCATGAATCTGCCATATCAGGATGATGAAGCTTTGATGAAGGATCGGGAAGGGGGATTAGGAGACATCGGTGGCGACATCCAGCAGTATGGTGAAGGCCGTCCCCTCGCCCAGCCTGGAGGAGACGGATATGGCGCCGCCGTGGGCGGCCACGATCTCCTTGGCTATGGCAAGCCCGAGGCCGCTGCCCGCCTTTGATCTGGAATCGTCCACGCGGTAGAACCTATCGAAGATCCTGTCCAGATGCCTCTCGTCGATCCCGACGCCGCTGTCCGATATCGCCGCCTCTGCGCGTGGCGCGCCTGGGCCGGCAACGGTTTTCAGGGAGATCGATACCGACTTCCTGTCGGCGCTGTACTTGACGGCGTTGTCCAGTATAGCGCGAAGCGCGCGCTGGAGGGCGGCGCGGTCGGCCGAAACCAGGACGCGCGGCTCTATGTCGAGGCTTATGTCGAAATCGGGGCTCAGCGCCGCGCGCTCGTCGGCGCAGCCGGCAATCAGGGCGGACAGATCGACCGTTTCGACGGAATACTGCAGCCTGCCGTCGTCCGCGCGCGCGAAAAAGAGCAGGTCGTCCACCAGCGCGCCCATCGACACGGCTTCACTGTGTATGGCGTCGAGCCCGGCGGAAAGCAGGGCGGGGTCGTCCCTGCCCCAGCGCCTGAGCATGTCGGCGTGCCCCGCTATGACCGCCAGCGGCGTCGTGAGCTCATGCGAGGCGTCGGACACGAAGCGCCTCTGCTTCTCGATGTGCTCGCTCACCCTGGCGCTCATGCCGTTGAAGGCGCGGGCGTATTCGCGAAGCTCATCCTCCGCCGAATCTATGAATATCTTCGCGTCGTAGTCCCCATCGCCCATCAGGCGGAGCTTGTCCGTCATCTGCCGGATGGGGTTCATGAGCCTGTCTATGGCCATGGATGTCATGACGAACGAGAGGAAGGCGACCGAAAGAGGGACGACAGCCACGAAGCCGCCTGAGACGCCCGAGGACATGAGGGCGTAGAGGGAAAGGAGCGTCACGACCATGGCGGCCGCGAAAAAAAGGGCCAGCCCCGTGGAGCTCCTGAGCTTTGGAAGCCGCGCGCGGGGCCTTTTCCGCCGTACGCCCAGGGCGCTCATCTCGCCGCGTAGCCCCTGCCGCGCACCGTCTCGATGTAGGAATCGGGCGACAGGGCGGCGATCTTCCTGCGTATGTTCTTCACGTTCACATCGACCACGTTGGAGCTGTCCCAGAAATCGCCGTAGACGCGCCCGAGGATATGCTCCCTGCTCAGGACCTTGCCCCCGCCCCGCAGCAGGCAGGACAGTATCTCGAATTCCGTCTTGGTGAGCGGGAGCGGCCTTCCGCCTATCTCGGCGGTGAAGCCGTCGCAGTCGAGGCGCAGATCGCGGAGCGCGAGGGACGGGGATATCGCCGCCGAGCGGGCGAACACGCGCTCGACGCGCGCCATGAGCTCCAGGGTGTCGAAGGGCTTCGTCACATAGTCGTCCGCGCCGGACTTGAACAGCAGGACCTTGTCGAAGCTGTCCCTGCGGGCCGTTATGACTATCACCGGGGTGTCGCCGCTTTTCCGTATCTCGCGCAGCACCTCAAGCCCGCTTTTCAGCGGAAGCATGAGATCCAGCAGGACAAGGCCGAAGCGCCCGCCGCCGAACAGCCGCAGGGCCTCCTCGCCGTCGCGTGCCACCGCAGTCTCGTAGCCGGCGTGGAGCATCTCCGCGTCAAGAAAGGATATTATGCCTTCCTCGTCCTCGCATATCAGTATTTTCCGTGTCGCCATCGCCCGTCTCTGCCCCAGACGCCTCAGCCGAAACCGCTGGGCAGGGGCCCAAACGAAGCTGTCCGCGCCCCGCGCCAGCCTTGTCCCGGCTCAGGCCTTTCCGGCGCAGCCCAGCACGTTCGCTATCTTGCGCCTGACCATTTCCTTTATGGCGGCGCGCGCCGGCGCCAGGTACTGGCGGGGGTCGAAGTCGCCGGGGTGCAGCGCGAAATGCTCGCGCACGCTCGCGGTCATGGCGAGGCGAAGGTCGGAGTCTATGTTTATCTTGCAGACGGCGCCCCTGGCGGCCTGGCGGAGCATGTCCTCGGGGATGCCGATGGCGTCGGGCATCTGCCCGCCGTACCTGTTCACGGTCTCGACAAATTCAGGGATCACGGACGAGGCGCCGTGCAGCACTATCGGGAAGCCGGGGAGCCTGCGCGCCACCTCCTCGAGTATGTCGAAGCGGAGCAGGGGCTTCTGGCCCGGCTTGAACTTGTAGGCGCCATGGGATGTCCCTATGGCTATGGCGAGCGAATCGACGCCCGTACTCTCGGCGAATTCCTGGACCTGCCCCGGATCCGTGTACGAATGCTCCGCGACGTCCACGTCGTCCTCCACGCCGGCAAGCTGGCCGAGCTCCCCCTCGACGACGCATCCCTTCGCGTGCGCGTACTCCACGACCCTTTTGGTCAGGGCCACGTTCTCCTCGAAGGGGAGATGCGAGCCGTCTATCATCACCGACGAGAAGCCGCCGTCTATGCAGGACTTGCAGACATCGAAGTCCGCGCCGTGGTCGAGGTGCAGGGCAATGGAAAGCCCCGTGTCCTCCATGGCGGCCTCGACGAGCTTTATGAGGTAGGCGTGCTTCGCGTATTTCCTCGCGCCCGCCGAAACCTGGAGTATCAGCGGGGCGCCCTCCTCCTTGGCAGCCTCGGTGATGCCCTGGACTATCTCCATGTTGTTTACGTTGAAGGCGCCTATGGCGTAGCCGCCGGCGTAGGCCTTTTTGAACATTTCGGTCGTTGTGATTATGGGCATTGTCTTCTCCGTTCCGCCGCTGCGCGGCCGTAATCATGGTGCGGTTACTACTCACCCGCCACGCCATTTTTGCCCATCTCGGAACCTGGCTGCGATTATTGGCTTCCTCACGTAGCTTCTAGTACGCTCCGGGAGCCAAAATCGCCTCCAGAACCCGATCTGGACAAAACTGCCGCAGCGTGTGAGTAGTTTCGATTAGAGTAGGTGAGTAGTAACATGGTGCCGACATGCTCAGCCCCCCGTCAGGATCCTGACGATTTCGGCCGGCGTCGCCACAGCCGGTATTATGAAGGTCCCCGCCTGCAGCCTCGTGGCGGCGTCCGCCTCTATCAGGGCATCGTAAAAATCGTTGCTGTCGCCTATGATGCCGGCGTCGATCAGCTTCTGCGCGATCTGCGCGGCGGTCTCGCCGTAAGCTATGTACAGGGAGTATTCCGTTATCTGTATCTGTTCCGCCTGGGCGCCGTCCTGGGCGTCCGGCCCCGCCGCGGCGCCGCTCCCGTCCGGCTGCTCGCCGCCCGCGTCCGCAGGCACGCCGCCGGGATCTTCCGGGGGAGGCGTCCCCGCGTCGCCTTCGGAAGGGCCGCCGGCCGGGTTCTCGCCCCCGCCCGCGTCTTCCTCGCCCGCCTGGGCCTCCGCCCCGCCATCCTCGCCGCTGCCGAGGATCAGGCCGTCCCCGCCGGAAACGGGCGCCGTCTGCCCGCCCGTCGAGGGATAGGCCATTATCGCGTCTATCCTGGACCATATGAGCAAGGCCGCTACCGCTATGATGGCCAGCACGACGATTATGTCGTTGATGTCATACAGGAGGTCTTTTATCCTTTTCATACCGCTCACACCACTTCAAATATATCATATTTTCGTGGCCCGGACAAACTGAAACGCCCGCGTATTTTATTAAGTTTTGTTTACATGCTGTATTAGCGCCGCGTTTATTGTATAATGAATCAATGGTGAATCAATGGTGAAGATAGTCATTACGGAGAACGAGGCGGGGCAAAGACTGGACCGATTTCTCAAAAAATACCTGAGAAACGCCCCGCTGAGCTACATATACAAGGCGATCCGAAAGGATGTAAAGGTGAACGGCAGGCGCGTGGGCATCGACGCCCCGGTTGCCGTCGGCGACGAGATCGCCATCTACATATCCGACGGGGAGGCGGCGGCGTTCCGTGCGCGCAGGACGGGCCACAAGGCAAAAAGGCAGTTCGGCATCGCGTATGAGGACGACAGCATACTGATTGCGGAAAAGCCGCTGGGCCTGCTTACGCACGGCGATAGCGCCGAGAAGAAAAACACGCTCGCCAACCAGGTGGCGGGCTATCTGGCGGAGCGTGGCGAATACCGTCCGGGCGACGGGGCGACATTCTCGCCATCGCCCGTCAACAGGCTTGACCGCAACACGACGGGGCTGGTGGTCTTTGGCAAGAGCTACGCCGCCTTGCAGGATCTGAACCTGATGATCCGGGAAAGGCGCTTCATAAGAAAGTTCTATCTGACCATCGTCAAGGGGGAAATGAGGGGCGATCTGCTGCTGAAGGACCTCATGCGAAAGGACAGGGAGAGCAACATGGTCGAAATCGTCGGGGGCGGGCAGAGGCCCGGCGACGCCGGCGAGGACGCCAGGATGATGGAAACCGCGGCGCGCGTCATGGAAAGCGCGGGCGGCTACAGCCTTGTCGAGATCGAGCTGATAACGGGGAGGACGCACCAGATCCGCGCGCAGATGGCCGAGGCCGGGTTTCCTGTGATAGGCGACCCCAAGTACGGCGATCGGCGCGAGAATGCCGGGATCGCCGCCAGCTATGGCCTGTGTACGCAGTTTCTTCATGCGCACAGGCTGGTTTTCGGGGATTGCGAAGGGAGGCTTGCCTATCTGAAAGGGCTTGAGGTCGTGGCCCCGCTGCCGGATGGCATGGAGAGGATCAGGGCGGCCATGTTCGGCGGGCGGCAAGGCCGGTCGCGCGAAGGCAGGGCCGGCCGCGAGGCGAACAAGGGCGGCGCGGGTCTCTGCGGGCGTTCGGGCCGATAAAAGGGAAAGCAAGGAAGGATTCTGCAGCATACTATGAAAGAGTGGATTCGCGATATACTGATAGCCGTCGCAGTCGCTGTGATTATCATGCAGTTCATAAAGCCGACAATAGTCAAGGAACACTCCATGGAGCCCACGCTCTATGAGAACAACTACATTTTCCTGAGCAAGCAGCAATATAGGTTCTCGGACGTCAAGCAAGGGCAGATCGTCGTGTTCAGGTCCGACATGGAGACGGAAAACGGCGAGGAAAAGCTGCTGATCAAGAGGATAATAGGGGTTCCTGGTGACAGGCTGGCCATCTCGGACGGGAATGTCTACCTTAACGGCGAGCCTTTCGCCGAGGATTACACGAAGGAGGCCTTCACGACGGGGCATGTCGAGGAGATGGAGATCCCCGAGGGCAAGGTCTTCGTGATGGGCGACAACAGGCAGAACAGCCTGGACAGCCGCGATGGCAGGGTCGGCCTCGTCAACGTGGATCAGATAATGGGCATGGCGTTTTTCAGGGTCTTCCCGTTCAGCCAGTTTGGCCTGCTGCTTCCGGACGGGGCGGACGCGCAGCGGAGCGAGGTGGCGGAATCCACGGACCCCGCCCCATAGGGGCCTGGCATAGCGTCTCATCCGTCTTTCGGCAGATGGCTCGCGTGGGTCTGCGCCCCTATCCAAAAGCGGATTGGACAGCTGCGCCAGGAATGGGCGAAAACGGCGTGGGCGCCGAGCGGCAGCGACTGGGCGGTCGAGAACGATGACAAGATCAAGGAAGACCATCGCCAACAACAAGAAGGCCCGGCACGATTACTTTATAGAGGACACCTATGAGGCGGGCATAGTCCTGACGGGGACCGAGATAAAATCCCTGCGCCAGGGGCGCGTGAATCTCAAGGAGAGCTACGCCAAGGTCGAGCGGGAGGAGCTTTTCGTCTACGGGATGCACATAAGCCCGTATGAGCAGGGGAACCGCTTCAACGTCGATCCGGTGCGGCCGAGGAAGCTGCTGCTGCACAGGCAGGAGATCCGCAGGCTCATAGGCTGGACCACGCAGAAGGGCATGACGATAGTGCCGCTGAGCGTCTACCTGAACGAGAGGGGGCGCGCGAAGATGGAGATAGGCGTGGCGAAGGGCAAAAAGCTGTATGACAAGCGTGAATCGCTGGCCCGGCGCGACGCCGACCGCCACATAAGGCAGAGCCTGAAGACCGCGCGGCGCCTCCCGCCCTGATGGCGGGGTACGGGCGGTCCCGGCGCAAGGGGTTTCCGCCTAGGGCGACGATTCCCGCTCACCCGGCAGAGGCCGGATAAAGCAGGCAGTTTTTGCGCAGGATTTTTTCCGCTTGGGGCGGGAAGCGGGACGGAGGAGCGAGGGCGCGTACTGATGTGGTACGTAACCGAGCGACGATTCCCGCTTACTGCCCAACAGAGGCAGGATAAGGCAGGCAGTTTTTGCGCAGGATTTTTCCGTCTGGGGCGGGAAGCGGGACGGAGGAGCGAGGGCGCGTACTGATGTGGTACGTAACCGAGCGACGATTTCCGCTCACCGCCCCAGGCGGAAAAAAGACAAGCAAGGGGGTGTAAAGGTTTCGACGGGGGTATAGAACCAGGAAAAGCGAGCCGTAGTTGCCAAGTCTACGTAAAAAATGGCACGTTAAAGATAAACGCAAAAACTAACAACAACTACGCACTAGCAGCTTAGTCTGCCCGCGTCGTCAGCCCCGGTTTACCTGTAGGCCGGGAATCTGGCGTCGACATACAGGAAAACTTCGCGTGATCTCCCGGTAGCGCGAGGGACTTACGGGATAGCCGATCCTGCGGACTGCCGGCGGACCTCAGGAAAGGCGAAAAAAAGACCACCGGCTGCGCTCGGAGAAATTCCTGCGGAAATGCTTTCGGACGTGGGTTCGATTCCCACCACCTTCACCAAAACAAAGGCTGCATTTCAGGCTTGAAAAAACAAGTTTAAAATGCAGCTTTTGTTTGTATTCCGGATAAATTCGACAAGCAATGAAGCTTGCTTTTTCATGCCCTGTTTGATTATATAAAGCGTCAAGCAATGAGAACAATGAAATTGATTTTTTTGCTCAAAAGATTGTTCCGGCGTGGGTTCTATGATACAATTTATTTGGATGATCAAGCCGCTTTTCGATGGCGGCGGCGAAACCGGATTGATTTGGAGTTGGGATCAGATTATGTCAACATTGTTCCATGGGAAAGGCAATCCGATTCATAAAGGGGACTTTGCTTCAATAGGCGCATACGACTTCCCGATTGTGATCAAGCAAAATGTCTCTTTGGACGAACTGTGTTTGATCGGGTTTAGTGAAACCCGTCGAGACGAACAAAAGCATCGCTCGGCTACTGTGCATTTTTTTGAGAATGATGATAAATTTGATGAAGTATGGAACAACCCGCCGAAGTACGTCGTAAAGCTGAAACAGTATCGTCAGGTTCTTTCTCCTGACTTCAGCCAATACGTCGATATGCCGGCAGCGATTCAAATTTTCAATGTGTATCGCAGCAGATGGTGTGCCGCATATTGGCAACGGCAAGGGC
>JAISXZ010000022.1 GCA_031270275.1 Eubacteriales Family XIII. Incertae Sedis bacterium
CAGGGGCTGCGGCTATTCTACAGTTTGGAGTGCCGCGCGATTTTTTCGCCTGCGGCGAAAACGCGCATGGCGGATTGAATCATAAACGCTTTGCTTCGCTGCGCGTTTATGATACAATAACCGCAAAAGACGCGGTTATCATACCGATTGAAGTGCCGTGCGATTTTTTCGCCTTCGGCGAAAACGCACATGGCAGATATCATAAATGTCTCCGCTGCGCTTCGCATTTATGATAAGATAGAGAGGACGGCTGGCGGGCGGCATCCTGCATGGCCCGCCCAGCCCGTTTTTTCGCGCTTTGCCCTATGGACGAATCCGCGCCTGGCCGACGGGCGCAGCCACATAACAGTTGCCGGTTCCCACGCTTGAGTCCGCAAGCGCAAGGGTGCAGAAAAGGAGTGATTCGTCATGAAATTGACAGAGGCCCAGACAAAAAAACTTCTCGACTACGGCGGGCAGCCCCAGCTAAAACAGCTTGCGCTCAACATGGCGCTGACCCGGCTGAAGGGTATCTACAAGACCAATCCCACGCCTGATGTCGTGGCCAGATGCACGTCCGACCTGAACGCGATCTTTGAAAAATTCGCGCTGATCATGCAATCGGATTACGAATGGATTATATCGCTGAAATAGGAGGTTGCGCCATGCTGAAAACATTTGAACAGGCAGCGGCACTGATCGCGGAGGGCAAACTGCTGCATATTTCGGGGACGGAGGCGCTGCTGCGCAGGCTGCCCGCAGGCAACTGGATCGGCGGCTCCACGGAATATTTCCTGGCGGAGAGCGGCGGCAAGGTGAGCGGCGAGATCCTGGACGTCATCGTGCTGCCCTTCACGGACTACAGATTCGCCTCCTACGACGCGCGCAGCCTGGCGGACATCACCAAGGACGCCTATGACAACGGGTTTTCCGTGATCATCCTCCCGTTCGACAGCGACGTCCACAGCCAGTACGCGCAGAACGCGTCCGAATACGAGGGCATCTTCCTGAAAAACATCGTGGGCTGGATCGCCGGGCTCAACCTGGGCTTGGCGGGCCAGACGCCCATAGCGGTGAGGGGTGACACGGGCGAGGCCATGGCGGACAGGGCCGCCGCGCTCCACATCGGCCTGCCCGAGGGCAGGATCGCGCAGCTGAACATCGTCAACATCTTCACTACGGACGCAAACAGCCCCGTCATCACCTTCGCCGAGGACGGCTTCACGGCGAGGACATGCTTCGTTGACGGCAAGGAGGTTGTTTTCGCGGACTACATCGCCGAAAACAGCCTGGACGTCAAGCTGCCGCTCGTCGGGGACTACTCCGGCGCGGGCATCAACATCTCCATCAAGGATATCAAGGACGGCGTGACCCATTTCTACGCGCCTGTGTTCAAGGGCATCGAATACCGGTTTTCGGAGCCCATATCCGATTACGTGGGGGCCTTCCACGGCAAGATCGATGAGCTGGGCGGCGTCGATTCGGTGTTTGCCTGCAACTGCATCCTCAATTTCCTGTACGGCGGCCTGGAAGGCAAGGACCTGGGCGGCTTCTACGGCCCAATCACCTTTGGCGAGATAGCCTGGCAGCTCTTGAACCAGACCCTGGTATACGTGCGCATACTGTAGGGCCGCCGCGGCGCCGTGGCGGGATCAGCCGGGCGGCGCCGCGCCAGGATCGCATAGTTTTTGGGCGGCCCTTGACTTCGGCCGCCGGCGTACATATAATAGAGAGGATATTTGGCAGACTTGGGAATTGCCCCTTGAAAGCTTCGCGCGGCGTGGCTTGGGCCCTGCGCAAAGCGGAACCGTGAACCTCGTCAGGTCCGGAAGGAAGCAGCGATAAGCGGAGCTTCGCTTGTGCCGCAGACACGTCTTTTCCGCCCCGCGCGAAGCTTTCAGGGGGCGATGGCAGGGCGCGGGACCGTAGTCCCGCGCCCGGTATCCGATAAGGGGCGCCGCATGTACCTCGCGCTGTACAGAAAATTCAGGCCCGAGACCTTCGACGGGATGTTGGGCCAGGAGCACATCGTCAGGATACTGACGAACCAGATAAACGGCGGCACGACGGGGCATGCGTATCTTTTCTGCGGGACGAGGGGCACGGGCAAGACCTCGGCCGCAAGGCTGCTTGCGAAGGGCGTGAACTGCCTGTCGGAAGGGGCGCGGCCCTGCGGCGCCTGCGCGAGCTGCGACGCCATAAGGGATGGCGTCTTCGTGGACGTCATAGAGATAGACGCGGCCTCGAACAACGGGGTCGAGAATATACGGGAGCTTAGGGAGAGCGTCAAATATCCCCCGGCGCTGGGCAGGCGCAAGGTCTACATCATCGACGAGGTTCATATGCTGTCCGGCGGCGCGTTCAACGCCCTGCTCAAGACGTTGGAGGAGCCTCCCGAAAGCGTCATGTTCGTGCTGGCGACGACAGAGCCCCAGAAGCTTCCGGCCACGATACTGTCGCGCTGCCTGAGGCTCGATTTCAGGCGGGTGCCGGCCGCCGTCATAGGCCGAGGCATGAGGGATATCTGCGACAGGATGGGCGTAGCCGCCACGGACGAGGCCCTGGCCCTGCTCGCATCCAACGCGGACGGCTCGGTCAGGGACGGCCTGAGCCTGCTCGACCAGTGCGTATCCTCCGGCGAGAAGGCGATCACGAGGGACACGGTGCTGGACCTTCTGGGCAGCCCTGGCGAGGAAGGGCTTCTGGAGCTGACGCGGCTGACGGCCTCCGGCGACGCCTCCGGCGCCTTGCTGCTTTTGGACAGGCTGCTCGCGGAGGGCAGGGACGAAAGGCAGCTGATGAAGGACTGGCTGGAGCACTTCAGGAACCTGATGCTGATCCGGCACCTGAAGCGCCCGCAGGATATGATGAACATGTCGGGCGAGAGCATAGAGAGGCTTAGGGAGCAGGGCGCCGGGCTCTCCGCCGCCTTCATCAACGACAGCATATTCGGGCTCGCGAAGATACTGAACGACGCCAGATGGTTCACGCGCCCGCGCGTGCTGCTCGAGGTCGGGATGATACGCATGGCCTCGCCGTTCGCCGCAGGGGACACGGCCCGCGCCGCCCCCGCTGCGCCACCCGTTCCGCAGCCGGAGGACACAACCCGCGCCGCCCAAGCCGTCCAGCAGCCGGAGGACACAACCCGCGCCACCCCAGCCGTCCAGCAGCCGGAGGCCGCAACCCCCGCCGCCCCCGCCGTCCCGCAGCCGGAGGACACGACACGCGCCGCCCGCACCGCCCCCGCCGCAGGCCCCGACCTGACCGAGACCTGGATATCCGCCGTGACGGAGGCTGGTAAAAGCAAGCCGACGGCCGCCAGGCTCATAGGCAGAAGCTCGCTGACGGGCATAGGCGACGGCGTGTTCACGGTGGAGGTCTTCGATCGGTTCTCGAAGGGAGCGGCCGAGGGCGCCGCCGGGCCGCTTGAGGCCGCGATGGAAAGGATAGCCGGCGCCGCGCTGAAGATGGAATGCCGGCTGAACGAGGGCGGCAGGCCACCCAGGCCCGCCAAGGCCCCGACCGCCAGGCGGCAGGAGGCGGAAGACGCCCCGCCGGACGCTTCCCCGCCGGAGGGGCAGCTTGAGATAGGGTTCGCTGAATGAGCAAGGAGATGAGCATATGGGCAAAGGCATGAGGGCCGGCAAAAAGCCCGGAGGCCCCGGCAAGGGCGCCGGGCAGGGCGACGCCGCGCAGGCGCGGCAGCTGCGCCAGATGCAGGACATGCAGAGGCGCATGGAGGAGATACAGGCCGAGATCGACGGGAAAGAGGTGGAGACCACCGCCGGCGGCGGCGCGGTCAAGGCGCGGATCAGCGGGAAAAAGGAGCTGGTCGCGCTGGAGATCAGCCCCGACGCGATGGATCCCGAGGACACGGAGATGCTCCAGGACCTGATCGTGGTGGCCGTGAACGAGGGCCTGCGCCAAATCGACGAGATATCCAAAAGCGAGATGGACAAGCTCTCAGGAGGGCTTTCCATCCCTGGGCTTATGTAAGGGCATGGCGACGAGAAGCTTTGCCGAACCGCTCAACAGCCTGATAAACGAGCTGTCGAAGCTGCCGGGCATAGGGGGCAAGAGCGCGCAGAGGCTGGCGTTCTACATGCTTTCCATGGAGGAAAGGGACGCCGAGGCCATCGCCGAGGCCATCCTCGAAGCCCGGCGCACGATGCAGCGCTGCCCGGTCTGCGGCGACCTGACGGATTCCGAGATCTGCGGCGTATGCGCCGACGCGGCGCGCGACCGCAGCGTCATATGCGTGGTGGAAAACCCCAGGGACGTGGCGGCCTTCGAGCGCATGAAGGGCTACACGGGGCTTTACCACGTGCTCCATGGCGCGATTTCCCCCATGGACGGCATAGGCCCGGACGACATCGGCATCCGGCAGCTTCTGATCAGGCTTCAGCAAAGCGACGAGGTCAAAGAGATAATACTCGCGACGAACCCGAGCATAGAGGGCGAGGCCACGGCCATGTACGCGGCCAAGCTCATAAAGCCCGCAGGCATACGCGTCACGCGCATAGCGCACGGCATACCCGTGGGCGGGGAGCTCGAGTACGCCGACGACGTCACGCTTTCGAAGGCTATGGAGGGGCGCAGGGACCTTTAGGGCCGCGAACACCCTTAGCTGGCCGCAGGGCCTCGCGCCCGGCGTCTCGCGCTGTTTTTGTTGCCGCGGCAGGGCGGCGGAATGGAGAGGAGAATGAATTACAGGACTTTCGGCAAGACGGGCGAAAAGATCTCGCTTCTGGGCTTCGGCGCCATGAGGCTTCCCGTCATAGGCAGGGACCAGACGCAGATCGACGTGGACGAGACCTCCGCCATGATAAGGCGGGCCATAGACGCGGGCGTAAACTATGTCGATACCGCCTATGTCTACCACGGCGGCAACAGCGAGGTGGCTGTCGGCAAGGCGCTGAAGGACGGATACCGCGAGAAGGTCCTGCTTGCGGACAAGTACCCTGTCTGGCTCACCGATTCGAAGGAAAAGGTGTCCGAGCTGCTTGACGAGCAGCTTAAGAGGCTCGACACCGACGTGATAGACATGTATCTCATACACGATCTCTCCTATTCCAAGTGGGACATCGTGAAGAAATACGATGTCATATCGATATTCGAGGAAAAGGTGAGGGAGGGCAAGATAAAGCACATAGGCTTCTCCTTCCACGACGAGCTGCCGCTTTTCAAGGAGATAATCGACTATTACGACTGGGATTTCTGCCAGATACAGCTGAACTACATGGACGTGGCCTTCCAGGCCGGCGTGGAGGGGCTGAAATACGCGGCGGCCAAGGGCATCCCCGTCATCGTCATGGAGCCGCTGAAGGGCGGCAAGCTGACCGACACCATACCCGAAAGCGTGGAAAAGCTCTGGCGGGAGGCCCCGGTCAAGAGAAGCCCTGCGGAATGGGCGTTCAGATGGGTGGCCGATTTCCCGGAGGTGATGACCATACTCAGCGGCATGAGCGACATGCGGCAGGTCGAGGAAAACCTCGACATACTGTCGAGGGTTGACGCGAACGCGCTCAGCGACGATGAAAAGGGGCTGATAGAGGCGGTCTCTGCGGAATACAACCGCCTGATACGCCATTCCTGCACATCCTGCCGCTACTGCATGCCCTGCCCGAACGAGATCGAAATCCCCTACGTAATAGGCTGCAGGAACGAATGGGAGCTGTACAACCACAACAAGAAGATAAAGAGCCAGTTCAAGTTCTTCTACCCCGGAAAGAATTTCCCGTCAAGCTGCATAAAATGCGGCGTCTGCGAGGAGAAATGCCCGCAGCATCTTGCGGTCATGCAGGCGATGGACGAGGCTGCGGCCATATTCGAGTGATTGTTACTACTCACACGCCGCGCCATTTTTGCCCATCTCGGAACCTGGGTTCGATTATTGCCTTCCTCACGTACTTCAAGTACGCTCCGGGAGCCAAAATCGCCCCCAGAACCCGATCTGGACAAAACTAGCGCGGCGTGTGAGTAGTTTCGATTAGAGTGGGTTACTATTGCTCCGCCGATTAAATGTTGCGCTGAATTGGCGAGATAGTTTGGCGGCTTGCGAGGCGCAAAACGCAGGCGAACCCGTAGGTTCGGCGAGGCTTTGCAACGAAGCAAGGCGT
>JAISXZ010000035.1 GCA_031270275.1 Eubacteriales Family XIII. Incertae Sedis bacterium
TATTGGCTTCCTCACGTAGCTTCTAGTACGCTCCGGGAGCCAAAATCGCCCCCAGAACCCGATCTGGACAAAGACTGCCGCGGCGTGTGAGCAGTTTCGATTTAAATAGGTGATTCGAACCCGGCTATCACTTTCTCCCGAAGCTCAGCTTCGGCTCCTGGCCCCTTATGATCCGCGCGACATTGTGCCTGTGCTTTATCCAAAGCAGCGCCGCTATCGCTATCGCGGGCAGCGTGTAGGCGGGCTGCGCCGCGTGCATGAGCGCGGGGAATATCGTGACGGCGGTCAGCGCGCCCGCCGACACGCGCCGCGTCAGCGCTATGACGGCCAGCGCTATGCCGAGCGATATCAGCCCTATCGCCGGATCGAAGGCCAGTATGACGCCAAGCCCCGTCGCCACGCCCTTGCCGCCGCGAAACCCGTAGGGCGCGGGCCATATATGCCCGCAGAGGGCCGCGAAGCCGCAGAACACCGAGAGGGCGCCGCCGCCCGCGAGCCCCGCGAGAAGCACCGCCGCCGAACCCTTCAGCACGTCTATCGCCAGCGTTATGGCCGCCGCCTTCCTGCCGAGCGTCCTCAGCACGTTCGTCGTGCCGGCGTTGCCGCTGCCCTTTTCCCTTATGTCCACGCCCTTCATCCTGCCGAGCAGTATGGCGGGCGATATCGTCCCTATAAAGTAGGCCGCCACGAGGCAGGACACGGCCAGCGGCGCGCCCGCGTCCGCTAGGGCCGCGACTTCGCGGCCAAGCGCTTCAAGGCTTTCAGTCATCGTCCCCGCCCTTTCCGCGAAACACGAACTTTATGGACGTCCCCTCGAATCCGAATCCCTCGCGTATGCGATTTTCGAGATAGCGCGCGTAGGAGAAATGCACCAGTTCCTCATCGTTGACCTTGAACGAAAACAGCGGCGGCTTTACGCCCACCTGGGTCGCGTAGTATATCCTGAGAGCCCTGCCCTTGTCCGACGGCGGCTGCCTCATCATTACCGCGTCGGCCACCAGGCTGTTGAGCTGCCCCGTCGGGACGCGCAGCGCGCGCGTGTCCGCCACGCGGCTCGCCAGCCTGACGACGTTGTCCAGGCGCTGCCGCTTCAGCACGGATATGAACACGTCCGGCGCGTAGAGCATGAACGCGAGCTCACTCCGCATTTCGCGCTGGAATTTCTTCATGGTGCCCGTTTCCTTCTCTATCAGGTCCCACTTGTTCACCACCGTGACTATGCCCTTGCCCGCCTCGTGCGCCAGGCCCGCTATCCTCTTGTCCTGTTCCGTCACGCCCTCGGCCGCGTCTATCATCAGCAGGCAGACGTCGCTGCGCTCTATCGCGGCGACCGCCCTTATGACGCTGTACCGCTCTATGTCGCCGGAAACCCTGCTCCTGCGCCTTATGCCGGCCGTGTCCACGAGCACGTAGTCCCTGCCGTCGTGCTCGAAGGGCGTGTCGATGGCGTCGCGCGTCGTTCCCGCCTCGTCCGAGACTATCAGCCGGTTCTCGCCGAGCAGGGCGTTTATGAGGGATGACTTGCCCACGTTCGGCCTGCCTATGACGGCTATCCTTACGGCGTCCTCCCCGTCGTCCGCCCCAGGCCTGGGCAGGCTCTCGACCACGCGGTCGAGCAGATCGCCGAGGTTCAGCATGTTGGCGGCCGATATCGCTATGGGCTCCCCGAGGCCAAGCTCGCAGAAGTCGTAGAAGCTGTCGGGCAGCCTCGCGGAATCCACCTTGTTCACGACGGGTATGACACGCTTTTTCGTGCGCATGAGCATCGCGGCCACGTCCCTGTCGGAGGAGACCAGCCCGTCCCGCCCGTCCAGCATGAACAGTATCACGTCCGCCATGTCCATGGCGATCTGCGCCTGCTCCCGCATCTGGGAGAAGATGGCCTCGTCGCTGTCCGGCTCTATGCCGCCGGTGTCGATCATGGCGAAGCCTATGCCCCGCCATTCGGCATCGGCGTATATCCTGTCGCGCGTGACGCCGGGGCTGTCCTCGACTATCGACACCCTTCTTCCGACTATCTTGTTGAAAAACGTGGACTTGCCCACGTTGGGCCTGCCGACCACGGCCACTATGCCCCGCCTCATCGCGCTTCCCCGCCTTCCGCGAATATGCCCGCCGCAAAGGCCTTGGGATCGAAGGCCTCAAGATCGCCTATCTTCTCCCCCAGCCCGATGAACTTGACGGGGATGTCGAACTCGTCGGAGATCGTTATGGCGATGCCGCCCTTGGCGGTCCCGTCCATCTTCGTCAGGACTATGCCGCTCACGTCTGCGGCTCCGCTGAACTCGCGCGCCTGCGAGACCGCGTTCTTGCCCGTCGTGGCGTCTATCACGAGAAGGGTCTCCCTCGCGGCCTGCGGGTATTCGCGGGATATGACCCTGCCCATCTTTTCAAGCTCCGCCATGAGGTTCCTCTTGGTCTGCAGGCGCCCGGCGGTGTCGCATATCAGCACATCCGTGCCCTTGGCTATGGCCGACTGTATGGCGTCGTAGATCACTGCGGAGGGATCGGCGCCCTCCTGATGGCGCACCACGTTCACGCCCGCCCGGCCGCCCCAGGCCTCCAGCTGCTCGCCGGCCGCCGCGCGGAACGTGTCCGCCGCCGCCAGCAGCACGGTTCTGCCCTGCTGCCTGAAAAGATGGGCCAGCTTGGCTATCGTCGTGGTCTTGCCGCCGCCGTTCACGCCTATCATGAGTATGGCGAGCGGCGTCTCGGAGGAAAGCAGCTGGCGCTCCCCCTTGTCCACCATGGACTCGACGATGGCGGCTATGCGCCCCTTCACCTGCTCCGGCTGCGCCAGCCTGTCTTTTTTCACGGCCGCGCGAAGCTCCGAGACTATGCGCATCGTGGTGTCCATGCCTATGTCGGCGCCTATAAGGACCTCCTCGAGCCTTTCGAGCATGTCCTCGTCCAGCTCGGGGCGCATGAATATCACGCTCTCTATTTTTTCCTGAAGCCTCCCGAAGAAGCCTCTTTCCATGCCAAACGCCAAGGAAGCATACCTCCTGAATTGCTGCCGTTCACGCCCCGCGTCCGCGGCGCGGACTCGCGATCACAGGCTGTCCGCGAATCTCTCCGTCTCCGCGTCGCCCAGCCTGAGCGAGATCACCTTCGACACGCCCTCCTCCGGCATCGTCACGCCGTAGAGCGCGTCCGCGTACTCCATCGTCGTCTTCTGGTGCGTGACGAGCGTGAACTGGGTTTCCCTGAAATTCGCCAGATAGTCCGCGAAACGCACGATGTTGCTGTCGTCGAGGGCCGCCTCCACCTCGTCCAGGATGCAGAAGGGCGTCGGCTTCGCCTTAAGTATGGAGAACATCAGGGCGATGGCCGTCATCGTCTTCTCGCCGCCCGAAAGCAGGTTCATGTTCTGCAGCCTCTTGCCCGGAGGCTGCGCGTTTATCTCTATGCCGCAGTCCAGCGGCCGGCTCTCGTCCTCGAGCCGAAGCTCCCCCTTGCCGCCGCCGAAAAGCAGGCCGAAGGTCTCGCTGAAGTTTTCGACGACCTTGTCGAAGCTGGCCCTGAAGCTCTCGTTTATGGCCCTGTCCGTGTCCGCGATGATGCCGCGCAGCGAGTCCATGGCGGCGACGAGATCCGCCCGCTGCGAGGCAAGCAGCCCGTATCTTTCGCTGACCGCCTCGTATTCGCGTATCGCGCCGACGTTTATCTCGCCCAGCCCCTTTATGCGGGATCTTATCTCGCGGCTCTCCCTGAGCGCGGCGGCCATCACGAAGCCGTCCTTCCTGAATTCGGCGGCCTGCGCGAGGGAGATCTCGAACTCGTCCCACAGCCTTTCCTTCATCGCTTCCAGCTGCGCGTCGTTCTTTGCCCGCCTGATCTCCGCCTCGTATTTCCTGCCGTGCTCCGCCTCCAGCGCGGCGTCCAGGGCCGCCTTCCGCTCCGCGAGGCTGTCGGCGAGCCTTGCGGCCTTGGCGCGGCTTTCCTGCGCCGCCTCCAGCCTGCGCTCGAGCCCGGCCCTCTCGGCGGCCCTCTCCGCCACGAAGGCCTCAATGTCAAAATCGCCCTCCGCGAGCTCGCTTTCCTGCCTGGCGGCCTCGTCGAGCGCCTCGCGCCTCGCGCCTAGGCTCGCCGCAAGCTCGGCGACGCTTTCCCTGAATCGCGCCATGAGCGCGTCGCAGCCCTGCTTCTCGCTCTCCGCCGCGCCGAGCCTGAGCCTTATGTCCGTGACGCTCTCGCCAAGGCTGTCCGCAGCCGCCTTTTCGGACTCGTGTCGCTGCATGGCGGACTCCACAAGCAGCCCGGCCTCGTCCTCCGCCAGCTTCAGCCTCTCTATCTCGGCCCCCACGCTTCCCGCCATCTCGAGCGAGCGCTCCTGTTCGAGCTCCAGGCCCCTTATCTCGCTCAAAAGCCTCTGGCGCGCCCCGGATATGTCTTCGCGCCGCGCCATGAGGCTCTTTAGCTCGCTGCCGGCGGCAGCCTGCTCCAGCTCCGTCTCGCGGAGCGCGGCCTCGCAGCGGCGCAGGGCGTCCGCGGCGGCAGCCTTGCCCTCCCGCAGAGCGCCGAGCTCCAGGGCCAGGCCCTCGCTCTCGCCCGCCATCCCATCGAGCCTGCGCGACAGCTCCGCGATCTCGGCGCGGCGCTCCAGCAGATTGGCCGATCTGTTCCTGTAGGCGCCGCCCGTCATTGCGCCCGCCGCGTTTATGACCTCGCCGTCCAGGGTGACGAAGCGCAGGCCACCCGGCGCGGCCTTCGAGGCGGCGGCCGCGTTGTCGAGGCTGTCCATTATTACGACCCTGCCGAGCAGGTACTCGAACACGCCTTTAAGCTCCGGCGCGAAGCCGACGAGCTCGGACGCGCGGCCGAGGCAGCCCGCCGCGCCGCGCACGCGCCCGTCGAGCGCGCCCCCCGGCGCCCTCATGCTGCTGATCGGCAGGAAGGTCAGCCGGCCCGCCCTGTTCTCCTTCAGCAGGCGTATGGCGGCCTTCGCGCTCTCGTCGCCGTCGCAGACTATGTTGTGCATCGCGCCGCCGAGGGCCGTTTCCACGGCGGTCTCCATGCCCTTGGGCGCCTCGACGAGCTCCGCCACGACGCCGCGCAGCCCCTTGAGCCCCGACTTCATTACGAAGCGGACGCCCTGGCTATAGCCCTCGTAGTTGCTCTCCATCTCCTCGATGGTCTTCTTCCTTGCCGAGAGCTGGCCGCGCTCCATCTCCATGCCGCGCAGGAGGCCCGCAAGCTCGTCCTCCCTCCTCGAACGCGCTGCGAGGCTTTCCTCGGCTGCGGCGCGTTCGCCCCCCAGCCTTTCCAGGGCGGCCCCCGCCTCGTCGGCGCGGGCAAGCGCGGCGTCTATCGCGGCCTGGGTCTCCCTGCCGCTTTCGTCTGCGGCCGCGCTTTCGTCCCGCAGCTCCGCCCGCCTTTTCACGAGTGCCTCGCCCAGGCTCTCTATGCTGGCCGCCTCGCTCTCCTTCGCCGCCCTTTGGCGGTGAAACTCGAAGATGTCGTTCTTGCGGCTGTCTATCTCCCCCGAGAGCTCCGCCAGCCCCGCCGCTCGCTCCGCCGCGCGGGCCGAAGCCTCGTCCAGCTGTGCCGCCAGCCCCTCTATGCCCAGCTTCATGGCGGCCGCGGACTCCGCCATGGCCGCCATGCCTTCTTCCTCCCTGCCGAGCCGTTCGGCCAGCTGCGCGATCTCCTCGGCCAGCCGTTTTTTGTCCCGCGCCGCCGCCTGCCTTCTCTCCTCGTTCACCCGCGCCCTGCTCTGGGCCTCGCTTGTCTCGGCGGCGTTCGCCATAAGCCTAGCGCGCGTCTCCTCGGCCTCCCTTTCAAGCTCCTCGCTCCTGGCCCTGCCCGCCGCGGCCTCCGCGTCGAGTCCCGACTTTTCCTCCCTTATCCCGTCTATGCGGCCGTCCGCCTCGACGAGCTCGTCGCTTATGTATTCGTTTTTCAGCTGTATGCTCTCGACGCTCCTCAGCGTTATGTTTATTTCGAGCTCCCTGTGCCTGTCCCTGAGCCCGAGGTATTCCTTCGCCTTCTCGCTGTCCTCCTTCAGGCCGCCCATGCGGGACTCTATCTCGTCGATGATGTCGTCTATGCGCTCGAGGTTCGCCGAGGCGGACTCCAGCTTCCGCTCCGACTCCTCCTTCTTGGCCCTGTACTTGGTTATGCCGGCCGCCTCGTCGAAAAGCTCGCGCCTGTTCTCCGGCCTGCTGTTCACGATCTCGGATATCCTGCCTTGGCTTATTATGGAATAGCCGTCCACGCCTATGCCCGTGTCCATTATGAGCTCGCGGACGTCCCTCAGCCGGCAGCGGGCCCCGTTTATGGAATACTCGCTTTCGCCGGAACGGTACATCCGGCGCCTTATCGCCACCTCCGAAAAGCCTACGGGCAGTATGCCGGCGCTGTTGTCCACCACCAGCGTCACCTCGGCCATGCCCTTGGGCTTGCGGGCGGCCGTCCCCGCGAATATGACCTCCTCCATCTTCCCGCCCCGCAGGGCCTTGGGACTCTGCTCGCCCAGCACCCAGCGGATCGCGTCCGCTATGTTGCTCTTGCCGCTCCCGTTGGGGCCGACCACGCAGGTGACGCCCTCCTGGAACTCTATCGTGATCGGTTCCGCGAAGGATTTGAAGCCCTGCATCTCTATGCGTTTAAAGTACAACTCGACTTCTCCAATGCGTTTCTGGCGGCGTTCTGCTCCGCCTGCTTCTTGCTCTTGCCCATGCCGCTGCCTATGGGGCTGTCATCCATGAGCACGCTGACGTGGAACAGCTTGTCGTGGTCGGGGCCCTCCGCCCTCTCCATGCGGTAGCAAAGGCGCACCGCCCCGTCCGTCTGCAGCGTCTCCTGAAGCCGGGACTTGTAGTCGCCGTCCTCGACGCCCGTCATGGCCTCCTCGATCACCGGGGCCAGGGCCCTCATCACGAAGCCCTCCGCCGCGTCCCTGCCGCCGTCGAGGAATATGGCGCCTATGAGGGCCTCCATGGCGTCGGCGACCACCGAGGGCCGATTTCTGCCGCCGTTCCGCTCCTCGCCCTTGCCCAGGTTCAGGAAGCTGCCCAGGGAGAAGGCCGTCGCGCAGCGAAAGAGCGAGCCCTCGCACACGATGTAGGCGCGCAGCTTCGTCAGGTCGCCCTCCCCCACGTAGGGGAGCCGGCTGTAAAGCTCCAGGCTGATGATGCTTTCGAGCATGGCGTCCCCGAGGAATTCCAGCCTCTCGTTGCTCTGGAAGCGCGTAAGCCCCGCCTCGTTCACGTAGGAGCTGTGGCTCAGCGCCATGCGCAGCAGGCGCGCGTCCCTGAAGCCGTAGCCTATTTTTTCGGACAGAGCCTTGTCGTTCATCGCTGCCGCTCACCCACTTAAATTGTTACTAGTCATTTACTCTAATCGAAACTGCTCACACGCCGCGTCAGTTTTGTCCAGATCGGGTTCTGGGGGCGATTTTGGCTCCCGGAGCGTACTAGAAGCTACGTGAGGAAGCCAATAATCGAAACCAGGTTCCGAGATGGGCAAAAATGGCGTGGCGTGTG
>JAISXZ010000050.1 GCA_031270275.1 Eubacteriales Family XIII. Incertae Sedis bacterium
TTCCGCCAGGCTGCGTTGCAAAGCCTCGCCGAACCTTCGGGTTCGCCTACGTTTTGCGCCTTGCCTGACGAAAAAAATCTTCGCCGTTTATCACAACTTCTAGGTGACGCAGGACACTACACTAACTTTCGCCGCGGTGCTCCATCCTGAACATCTCCGCCGCGGTATAGCCCCTGTCCCCTGGGGTGCGCGTGCTGTCGCGCACGCCGGACAGAAGCCCTTCCAGCTCCGCGCGCATGGCGCCTGCCGTGTCTATGCCCTCGGCCTCCAGTATCTCAAAGAGCTCGCCCATGTCCGCGCCCGAATGCACGCTCCGCCTTATTTCCGCTATCATGTCGTCCGCCACGTCCGGGTTTATGCGGCAGTGCGCCGTCAGCAGGCCCTTCAGGGCCTCCATCTCGGCGGTCCTTTCAAAGTAGCCCCTGTCCACGTATTTCATGAACTCGTCGATGGGCGGCAGATAGTATGGCTTGCCGTCCTGCTTTTCGAGAAGCAGGCGGTATGTGGCCTCGGCGTTTTCCGACTCGGCTATGCCTATGTCCATGAGGTTCCCGTCGAAGATGGCCACGTCCGGGCAGCGGAAACGCATCCAGTAATACACGTCGAACAGCTCCTCCGTGTCGGTTTTCTGCTCATTGTGGTGGTTGAACAGCTCTATCAGGTATTCCGGCGAAATGAAGGCGTATAGGTTCGCGGCCGCGCTTATGTAGTTGCGGACAAGCCTGTACCTGCGCCTTTTCCGCTCGAATTCGCCGTCAAGCAGCTGCTCCGCCATGCGCGCGACCTCCTCCGGCATTATGAGCCTGGAGTCCTTGGACAGATAGCAGTAGCCGCACTTGGCAAAATAGATGAAGTCGCCGGGGCTGTTCGGATCCGCCGGCTGATCCTGCCCGATGCACCGTTTCAGCAGCTCTATCTCGCTGTCGAAGCCGTTGATGAGGCAGGCGTAGGCGGTGTTCCTGTCGAGTATGAACTCCGCTATGGTTTTTATGAGCTCGGATTTGCTGCGGGCGGAGGCGTCTTCCTCTATGCCGAGGTTCTTGAGGTTGTTCTTCAGGTCCTGCTTCGCGAAGCGGTTCAGGACGGAGTAAAGCGACCTGGGCGCGCCCGGTTCGCCGCCGTCTATATGGACGATCCTGCCGATGTGGCGGGGTGCGCCGCCTGCGGCGTCCGCGCCGCCGTAGGCGGCCCTGAACGCCTCGTTGACGGCGGCCATGTCATAGCCTCCGTACATCTGGCCCTCGCCCCAGGCGCGCATCCTCTCGTGCTCCGGGTTTGAGGCGTCCGACCAGGCCGCCAGGAAATCCCTGTAGGCGTCCGGGCCGCCGCAGCCTTCCGGGGGGCATTCGCCGTCGGCCCCCGTCACCTCCGGCCACGCGTTCTCGCGGCCCTCGATCCTTTTCTCCGTATCGACGCGGTACTCCCAGCCATTGCCGTGGGCGTAGGAGAACCACGCCCCGTCCCTGAGCGCGCTTTCGACGAAGCCGTCTATCGCCGTGTCGTCCGCCGCCCTTGCGCCGCCGGGCAGGGGGCCGCCTGATCCGGCGCCCTCGCCCGCCGCGCCGGCGATGGCCTCGTCGGAACCCTGGAAACGAAAGCTGAACGAATTGCAGCCGCTCCAGCCCATGGCATCGTTGAAGATGTCGTGCAGCTCGTCGAAGCTTATGCCCGACGGCACGACGACGCGCCTCCATATGGGCGGCTCTGTCCCTTTGAGCGTGATCCTGAATTGGTATGCGTTCATTGTCCCGACTTCTCCATTTCCCAAACGGCGGCATGCGCGGCCCTATGCGGTTAATTGTATCATATTATTTTAAACTATGGAAACAAAATTTGGCGAATTCCCGAATTCGCGCCTTGACAAAACGCGGATCCGGGCTTATTATAGAGGGTGAGAGGGCAGGATGCTTTTTCGCGCCAGCCGCGGCGGCGCCGGACAAGGAGGTTGTCATGATAATCAACAACAACATATCTGGCCTTAATGCCTACAACAGCTACACGATAAACCAGGGCAACACCTCGCTGTCGTTGCGCAAGCTCGCGTCGGGGCTGAAGATCAACAGCGCGGCGGACAACGCCGCCCTGCTCGCCATTTCGGAGAAGATGCGCAGCCAGACAGGCGGCCTTGCCCAGTCCATCAGCAATGCCTACAACGGGCGCAACATGGTCCAGACGGCCGAAGGGGCGCTCGACCAGACGCACAGCGCGCTCCAGCGCATGCGCGAGCTGGCGGTCCAGGCGTCCAACGGCATATACACGCAGGAGGACAGGCAGCAGATACAGGGCGAGATAAGCCAGCTTCTCAGCGAGGTCACCAGGATATCGAACGACACGGAATTCAACACGAAGAAGCTGCTGAACGGCGACTACGAGAGGGTCGCGAGCGCGGAGCCCGGCGCCGTGTACGGCAGCAAGGTGGAGATCAATCTCGACAGCGCCATCACGGCCGGCGACT
This sequence comes from Eubacteriales Family XIII. Incertae Sedis bacterium, assembly GCA_031270275.1. GTDB lineage: Bacteria > Bacillota > Clostridia > Peptostreptococcales > Anaerovoracaceae > JAISXZ01. Next base: position 2,456 of record JAISXZ010000050.1, read on the forward strand.
ACAGCGTAAAGCTGTCGGGGGCGGACGCGGCCAGCGCGACAGCGAGCGTTTCGGACAGCGGCAACGTAATAACCGGGGGCGCGCCCACCGTGACCCTGTCGAACGGCGCCGCCTTTGGGAGCTATAGGTTCGAGGCCACCGACAACGGCGGCGGAGACTTTACGGGCAGGCTGACCGGGCCTGACGGCAAGGTCGCGAGCGCGAATTTCTCCATAGGCGCCTCTGCCAGCCCCGTTTCGTTCGGCGATCTGGGCGTCAGCATCGATTTCAGCAACGTGACGGCCATGAGCGGCGGGAGCTTCGACATAAACGTCGCCGGCAACGTAAGCTTTGACGTCACGGACCAGGAGACGGGGCAGAGCACGTCCTACCAGATAAACGGCTATAAGGGCGAGGCCATAGACCTCGGGGGCATCCAGCTCGCCGACGGCATAAGGACGCAGGCCGACAACACGACCGGCGAGGCGCTGCGCGTGGGCATCTCGGGCGACGCGCTCGTCCTCCATGTCGGCGCGAACAAGGAACAGACGATCAGCGCGTCGTTCGCCAACGTCTCGGCCAAGGCCCTGGGGATCAACATGATCGACCTGGGCACGCAGGAGGGGGCGGAGAACGCCATAGGGCTCATCGACGAGGCGATAAACAGGGTCTCGTCGAACCGCTCGATGATGGGCAGCGTCACGAACAGGCTGGACCACACCATAAGGAGCCTTTCGACCACGGAGAGCAACCTGACGGCCTCCGAGTCGAGGATACGCGACGCGGACATGGCGCTCGAGATACTGAACTACACGAGGAACAACATACTGAAGCAGGCTTCGATATCCATCATGGCGCAGTCCCGGCTCATGCCGCAGAGCATACTGCAGCTCCTGCAGTAAGGAACTGTCGAAAAATAACCCGCACATTTGGCTTGCCCTTTCGCGCCCCAGCTGCGTTGCCGGGACACAAAATTGCTGCGCCAACTGTACACTTTATTTTTCGACAGTTCCTAACCCCGGCCGGATTGGCGGTGCCAGGAGCCGTGCGGGAAAAAGACAAGCCGGATGTAAGGCTTGTTTCCGCGCAGCGGCTAAGACGGCGCCGGCGAAAATCGTGAATCCCTGAAAGGATGAACACGCGATGAAAACGAAAATCCGCAAAGCCCTGTCCGCCGCGCTCTCAGTCGCGCTTGCCCTGACAGTGTTCAGCGCGGCCGCGCCCGGCAGCGCCGCCGCGCCGAATGTCGTGCCGAGCAGGCAGAATCTTACCCTGGACGGGGTTGCCGCGGACGTTTTCAACGCCTACAACATCGACGGCAACAACTATTTCAAGCTCCGCGATGTCGCGCTGCTCCTGGGCGACCGTTTCAGCGTAGGCTACACGAAGGGCGTAATCACGCTGACGACAGGTTCCGTCTACGAGCCCGACGGTTCGGAAAGCGTCGGGAAAGCGGGGGCTTTCAGCGAAATCATCCCGTCCAACGACGCGGTGTTTGTCAACGGCTATGAGACCGGGTTCGACGCCTACAAAATAGACGGAAGCAACTATTACAAGCTTCGCGATCTGGGCGCCATGCTGGAGTTCGGGGTCGCTTACAACGAAGCGTCCGACACGGTGGAGCTGACGAAAGCCCCCGCCCCATCGACCGGGGATCCGGAGGCCAGCGGGCTGTCCCGGCAGACGAAGCAGCTGTCGGAGCTTACCTCGGAGGAAATCGAGGAATACAACGAGGGACTAAGCGGCGAAGTCGTTTCGGACAAGGAAAAACAGGCGGCGGTCGACGCGAAAATAGACGAGGTCATAGCGAGATACATCAGGCCCGGAATGAGCGATCTGGACAAAGAGCGCGTTATCCACGACTGGCTCATCATCAATACCACATACGGAGTGTGCGGCAATATAGCGAGCGGGGAGCATACCCCTTACAACCTGGTCATAATGGGGCATGGGGTCTGCTCGGCCTACGCAAGGACAATGAAGCTGTTTATGGACGAGCTGGGGATACCGTGCGAATATGTAAGCGGCTACCCTGTGGGCGGAGGGACGGGACACGCCTGGAACCGCGTGCAGATCGGAGGCGTATGGTATGAGCTTGACGTGACCTGGGACGAACCCCAGACCCTGGGCGGCGGCGCCTCTCTCGCCTATGAAGTCTACTCCCCGTACAGCCGCGAAAAGCTTCCAAGCGGCAACTATAAATGGCCTGATACCAGGTTCGCCGTGGAATACACGTATTTCAACCGCGCGACAAAGGGTTTCTCCCACGGCGCATACATCCGGGACGAGGACGCCACGCAGTGCAAGACCAATATGCCGCAGGAAACCGTCCTGAACGCCGCAACGCTGCCGGGAAGGGCGCTTGAGCTTGGGGCCCTGCGCGGCGGCGGGCCGGGCTCCTATGACGACGACTATTCCGACTATATGTACCCCGAGCGCCATCCGCTCTTTTTCGCGGACATGCAAAACCTGACTGAGAAGCTGGTCTCTATGGGCGTCAGGCGCGACGCCCTCCCGGTATACGACGCGGATCAGAAGCAGGTTTCCGTCCTTGACGTTACGACGCGGCAGTATATGCGGGCCACTTTGGAGTGTCTGCAATACTTGAAGGCCGAGAACATCCCGTTCTCCCTCAGCTACGAATATTATACCGGAAAACCATATACCTGCAAGTATATGGGGGGAATATCGTCCTCAAGGCCCTTGGAGTTCGGCGAGCTTCCTATAGGGTACGTCGCGTCCCCTTCAAGATACTTCATACTCGAAGGCGACACAAACACGCTGATTGTGAATCTGACCATATCGATGGGCGCGCAAAGCCCCGGGGCGGCCCAGGAGCAGCCGGCGGCCGTAACCCCTGAGACTGAGGGCGCGAACAGTTCCGCGCTCCTCGTCGCGCCCGACTGGAACAGCTATTTCAGCTCTGTATTGGCGCCCGGCGAGACGCAGAAGACATTCGTCAGCGGCACAAGCGCGTCTGTTTACGACATGAAGCATTACGCCGAGGAGTGGGTCAAGGCGGGGCTTGACGCCGCAACCTACGCGAATTGGCGCGATACGCTGGTAACGTTAAGATACAGCTACAGCTCAAGCGTTCCGGCGGGCAGGATCATTTCGCAGTCCCCGGCAAGCGGCGAGCCCGTTGATTTCAACAAGGGGATCCAGATCACCGCGAGCCTCGGCCCCAAGACTGTCCCTGATTTTGTGGGGCTTACGCTGGACGAAGCGGAGGAGATGCAGGAGTACCTAAAGGAGCAAAGGCACATATACATAAGCTTCTCGCACGGCTCCGACGGCTATAAGTACAGCGATGCCTACCCCGCGGCAGGGACCATATGGGAGCAAAGCCCCTCCGCAGGCGCGCCGATCAATACCGCTGATGATTACGTCCACGCCAGCGTCAGGCTTTCGCTTAGCCTGGGGGCTCTCCCGCTTATGCCCGACGTCACGGGCCTGGATATTGCCGGCGCCTATGATCGCATTCGTGAAGCCGACAATTTGAGGGCCGAAGGATACAAAAGCGTAGCCGGCGGCTATCAGGTCAATATGCCCGTGTACTATGATGCCACGCAGGAGGAATACAGCGATCTGGTGCCGGAGGACAGAATAATCTCCACATCCCCGGCGGCGGGCGAACGCTGCGATCTGAACGACAAAAACTTCAAGGTCACCTTCGTTATAAGCAAAGGCCCCCGGCCCGTATCCGAATGAACAGGCGTCCGGGCCGGCATCCGGCCTGGAAACGGCGGCTCGGCGAAAAAACCTGTGCGCCTCCTGGCGGTCGCATTGTATGACGATGAAGCCTCAAAAGTAGAGGCCGTCGGGGCGGGCTGCCCCAACGGCCTTTTTTTCCGTGGCACGCCCGAGACGATTCGAACGTCCAACCCCCTGATCCGTAGTCAGGTACTCTATCCATTGAGCCACGGGCGCAGAACCGATGCTTACCAAGCCATTATACAACACGGGGGGGGGCTTGTCAAACGGCAAATTATTTCTTTATATGCAAAATGCTTCCTTGCTTCCTTAGGAACTGTCGAAAAATAAAGTGTACAGTTGGCGCAGCAATTTTGTGTCCCGGCAAGGCGCCGGGTTCCGCGAATACTTGTAGTATTCAAGGGTTCCGGCAACGCAGCCGGGGCGC
>JAISXZ010000063.1 GCA_031270275.1 Eubacteriales Family XIII. Incertae Sedis bacterium
CGGCTTTGCGCAAGCCTGCGCACCTTCGGCATCAGGCGTTCCAGCTCAAGGTCTTTTTCACCTGCGTAGGGGAACAGCTCCCTTTCGGAGTACGCGGCAGTCTTGCGCATATGAAGCTGAGCTACAACATCCGAATTGCGCGTCACGTCAAGGTCGCCGTCCTCGGCGCGGTCGAATATTTTCCCTGCGTACATCACTATCTGCGATGCGAAGGGGATGTGCGCCCAAAGGATGAGCTTCCCGTCTATCTCCGCCTGTTCAAGCGAGACAAACAAGGTGGGTGCGAACTGCTGTGGATTGTTCAGCACATTCACGAAGTTCTTCATGATGCTTGGTGCGGCGTTCCGGTTTACACCGACAACTTCGCCGTCGTCGTCTACTCCGAGTATGAGGTAGCCGCCGTAGCGATTGGAGAATGACGATACTGTTTCAAACACGCTGCTTGTGAGTGAGCCTTCGCACTTCTTGAACTCGGCGGTCAGTCCCTCGCCTCCGGCGATAAGCCCCTTGAGTTTTTCAGTCATCGCTTCCCGCCTCCTGCTTAACATTCTTCGTTCGATTGGGATGGGTGAAAGGGGTCTTGCGTCAAAACCCGCAATTTTGCGGCGACCGCCCGCTGTTCGTTGCCGGACAGCTTTTTCAGACCCTTTTCAAACGCTTTGGTCGGCTTGAGTCTATACTAAGTCAATGTCAAATGCTTTGAACATATCCTCGACACTTTCGTAAACGGCTGACGGGTTCTTTTTGTTGTCCTTGACAGCACAGCCCTAAAAATGAATGAGATACTGCACTAACAGGTCCTTCAGCCTAAGCAGGGCCTTCGACCTATGGCTTATGGCGTTCTTCGTCTCCGCCGGCAGCTCGGCAAAGGTGCTGCCGAAGCCTGCGGGCGTGAAAAGGGGGTCGTAGCCGAAGCCGTTGCTGCCGGCCGCCGCGCGGCCTATCCGGCCCTCGCATTCCCCCCTGGCCGAGAGCGTCCTGCCGTCGGGGAGGGCCAGGGTCACGACGCAGACGAAGCGCCCCGTCCTTTTTTCGTCCGGCACCCCGCTCATGAGCTCGAGCAGCCTGCGGTTGTTCGCCGCGTCCGCCCCCGCGCCCGAAACGCCGGCGAAGCGCGCGGAGAGGACGCCCGGCGCACCCGCGAGGGCGTCGGCCTCGAGCCCCGAGTCGTCGGCGAGGGACGGCCTGCCGCAGGCCCGCATCACCGCCAGCGCCTTCTTAAGCGCGTTCGCCTCGAAGCTGTCGCCGTCCTCCTCCACCTCGAGATCCGGCGCACCGGCCTCGCCGCGCGTCATTACGCGCAGCCCCAGCCCGCCCAGTATGGCGGCCATCTCCGCCGCCTTGCCCGCGTTCCCCGTCGCAGTCACCACTATCATCCGTGTCACCGTCCAAAAATTTAGGCCAGGCCCCCGCAGCGCCGCGGCCCTATGAGTTCTTCATCATCACGCTTTCGATGACGTCGGCCACATCCTCGCAGGCGTCGCAGCAGTCCTCCAGGTACTGCAATGTCTCGTACCACGCCTGCATCAGTATGGCGTCGTCCATCTCCGTGTACACCCTGCGGATGCTTATCGTGTACAGGGCGTCCGCCTCCTCCTCGAGCTGGTTTATCATCACCAGCTTTTCATGCAGCGTCTTGGACTTCCTGAAGTTGTGGAATTCCTCGAGGGCCAGCCTCAGCGCGTCGCAGCACTTGACTATGACATCCGTCATCCTGCGGGCGTCCTCGCGTATCTCGCGTATGTTGAATATGTATATGCGTATCAGGACGTCCTCTATCTTGTCCGTCACGGTGTCTATGGCCTCGGACATGTCCATTATGTCCTCGCGCTCTATGGGCGTGATGAATTCGCGGGCGAGCTTCTTGGTCATGACGTGCCGGGCTATGTCGCCCGAATGCTCTATGGCGTGCATCTCCTTCATGCGCGCCTCGAGCTCGTCCGGCCTGAAATCGTTCAGCACGCCCCGCAGAAGCTGGGCAGCCTCGCAGGAATGGCCCACCATCTCCACGAAGGACTCGAAATACCTGTTTTCCTTGCCCGCCATGCCTAACCTCCCTGAATGCCGCTGTCCGGCGTCCACGCCAGCTTTGACCGAAGCAGATGGATATCGGCGCCTAAACCACATGTATGAAAAGCAGGGCCATGAAATAGCCGATCAGCCCGCAGCCCGGAAAGGTCAGCACCCAGGTCAGGACCATTTCGCCGACTATCCTCCAGTTGACGCACGACAGCCTACGCGCCGCGCCCACCCCCATTATCGCGGTGGTCTTGGTGTGCGTCGTGCTTACGGGCACGCCCGAAAGCGAGGCCCCGAGCAGGCAGAGCGCGGCGGCGAGATCCGCTGAAAAGCCTTGGTGCTTCTCGAGCTTTACCATGTCCATGCCGACCGCCTTTATTATGCGGTAGCCGCCTATCGACGTGCCTATGGCCATGACGGCGGAGCACAGGGCTATGAGCCATATCGGTATGGAAAACTCGCTGACGTCCTGCCTCCCGCCCGAAAGGAACACGCCGAGCAGGAACACGCCCATGAACTTCTGCCCGTCCTGGGCGCCGTGCATGAAGGCCATGCCCGCGGCCGAAACGATCTGCGCGTTCTTGAATATGGCCTGGGATTCCTGCCGCCCGAAGTTCCGAAACAGGGCCTCGACCGCCTTGACTATGGCGTAGCCCGCGCCGAAGCCCAGCCCCGTCGAAAGCGCGAGGCCATATACCACCTTTATCCATTCGGCGCCGTTGATGCCCGACAGGCCGCCCTGGAGCGCGATGGCCGCGCCGGAGATGCCCGCGATGAGCGCGTGGCTCTCGCTGGTCGGTATGCCGAAGCGCCACGCGGCCGTGGCCCACAGCACTATCGCGAACATGGCGGCGCAGAGCGCCGCCAGCGCGTCGTGCGAGTCGCCTTTGAAGTCCACCATCCTGTATATCGTGTGCGCCACCGTGGAATTTGCCATGGTCATGAGCAGGACGCCGAAAAAGTTGAAGAAGGCCGCCATGAATATCGCCCCCCGGACCCCCATGGATCTCGTGGAGACGCATGTGGCGATGGCGTTCGGCGCGTCCGTCCAGCCGTTCACCAGGATCACGGCCATGGTGAGGGCGGCCGTGACCATGAAGACGTAGCTGCCGGAGAGCTGGCCCAGGAATTCCCCCAATGTGATAGTAGTCAAGCGATGCCCTTTCCGAATCCCTCGATCCGCAGGCGCCGTGCGGCAGCCTTCAGATGCGATCCTTCAGTATGTCCACGATGCGCCTGCATGCGTTCCCGTCGCCGTAGGGGTTTGCCGCCCTTGCCATGCGCGCGTATGCCTCGCCGTCGGTCAGAAGCTCGCTGGCAATGCGGCGTATGTCCTCCCGCTTCACCCCGGCAAGCCTGACGGTCCCGGCCTCGACGGCCTCCGGCCTCTCCGTCTCCTTCCTGACCACCAGCACCGGCTTGCCCAGCGCGGGCGCCTCCTCCTGCATCCCGCCCGAGTCGGTTATTATGAGGCAGGCCCTCGACATGAGCTTGACGAAGGGCAGATAGTCCAGCGGGTCTATGAGGCGCACCCTCGGAGCCCCGCGCAGCAGCCTGTCCGCCGCGCAGCGGACCTTGGGGTTCATATGCACCGGGTAGACGATCTCCACGTCGTCGAATGCCTCCGCTATGTCCCGTATGGCCGAAAATATGGCCGTCATGTTCCTGCCCAGGTTCTCCCGCCTGTGGCAGGTGACTGCGATGACCCTCCTGCCCTCGAAATCTATGTCCGCAAGGCAGCCCTCCGAGAAGTCGTAGGGCATTCCCGCCACGTCCAGCAGCGCGTCTATGACCGTGTTGCCGGTGACGAACACGCTGTCCGCCGCTACGCCCTCGCGCAGCAGGTTGTCCCTGTTGCCCTGCGTCGGGGCGAAGTGGAAGTCGGCCAGCCTTCCGGCCAGCGTGCGGTTCATCTCCTCGGGGAAGGGCGAATGCCTGTCGTGCGTGCGAAGCCCCGCCTCCACATGCCCCACCTTGCACTTGGCGTAGAACCCGGCCAGCGCGGCGGCGAACGTCGTGGTCGTGTCGCCGTGCACGAGGATCGCGTCGGGCCTCTCCCTCTCTATCACGCCCTCCACGCCCGCCAGGACGCAGGCGGTCACGGCGCCCAGCGTCTGGCTGGGGCGCATTATGTTCAGGTCGTAGTCCGGCTTAAGCCGGAACAGGCCGAGCGCCTGGTCGAGCATCTCCCTGTGCTGCGCGGTGACGCAGAGCACGGACTTGATCCCCTCCTCCTCGTCCAGCATCCTGACGAGGGGCGCCATCTTTATCGCCTCCGGCCTGGTGCCGAACACGGTCATTATCTTCTTGGCGCCGCCCATATGCACTGCCCCTCCAATTCAACGCCTCCCTTTCCTTCTCTCCCGCCGCTCCTTGAGGGCGACGTTTATGCCCCTCGGCTTCATTATCGAGCCTGCGGCGTCCGTCAGCAGGATGAATATGAACATGACCGATATGAGGAAAAGCGCCGCCGCCTCTATGAAAAGGTCCCGGCTGAACAGCACGGCCGTCACGCCCATGACGCCGCTGACCCCGTAAAGCGTCAGCACCGAGCGCCTCTGCCCCATGCCCGCGGCCATGAGCCTGTGGTGGATATGCCCCTTGTCGGCCTCCATGATGGGCGATCCGCTGGCGAGCCGCCGCAGTATCGCGAAGCAGGTGTCGAATATGGGCACGCCCAGCACGAGGACGGGTATTATGGTCGCTATGACCGTCGCGCTCTTGACGGGGCCGATTATGGAGACGGAGGCGAGCATGAAGCCGAGAAACAGCGCGCCGCTGTCGCCCATAAAGCATTTGGCGGGGTGGAAGTTGTACGGAAGGAAGCCAAGGGCGCCGCCTGTGAGGGCCACCATGACTATCGTCGCGGTGAACATGCCTTCGCTGACGAAGGCCGTGTAGCCTATGGAGAGGGACGCTATGGCCGCGACGCCGGCCGCCAGCCCGTCAAGGCCGTCGATGAGGTTTATCGTGTTCGTTATGCCGACTATCCACACCACCGTGACGATGAAGCTCAGTATGCCGCCCAGGTATCCTGTCTCCCCGCCCAGGCCCATGAAAAAGCTTATGCGCACGCCGGAGGCGGCGACGACGCAGGCGCAGGCTATCTGGAGCACGAATTTCAGCCTCGCGGACAGCCCCCGCAGATCGTCGGCCACGCCCACGGCGTAGATCAGCGCGCCGCCTGCCAGTATGCCCGCCAGCTTGGACGCCTGCCCGTCGCGGAAGGCCTCGGGTATGCTGGGCAGGAAAAAAGCGGCGCAGCACAGCAGGGAGGCCATCACCCCGACGAATATGCCCAGGCCGCCGAATCTCGGCATGGCCTTGGTGTGCATCCTGCGGCCGTCGCGGGGCTCGTCGACTGCCCCTATCCTCGGCGCGAGCCTGATCGCGGCCGGGGTCAGGGCCAAGGCGAGCGCGAGGGCTATGAAAAACGAGGCCGCGATTATGCTGTAATAGCCCATGGACGAATCTCCCTATATTATCGATCCGAGCATGACTATCTTAAGGCCCGCCTCCGCGAGTATGTCCACGGAAAGCTGGTCGGGATAGCCCTCCCTGACTATTATCCTCTTGATGCCCGCGTTTATTATCATCTTGGCGCATATGACGCAGGGCTGGTGCGTTATGTACATGGTCGCCCCCTCTATGCTCTGGCCCAGGGCGGCCGCCTGGACTATGGCGTTCTGCTCCGCGTGCAGCGCCATGCAGAGCTCGTGCCTCTCGCCGGAGGGCACGCCCAGCCTCTCCCGGAGGCAGCCGCCGCGCTCGTCGCAGTGCATGATCCCCCTCGGCGCCCCGTTGTAGCCCGCCGCCATGATGTGTCTTTCCTGGACGATGACCGCGCCCACGCTGCGGCGCAGGCAGGTGGAGCGCTTGGCTGTCACTTCCGCCATTTCCATGAAGTATTCGTCCCAGTTTGGCCTTTTCATATCCTACCTCGAGTGGTTTCGATTTAAGTTAGGTGGACAGACAACAGACCTCCGAATGGCGGCCGCACGCCATTTTTGCCCATTTCGGTTCCTCACGTACCCTTTCCGAAGATCGCGTCGGCGGCGCGGACCGCGTCCATGGCCGTGCGGCAGTAATGGTCGGCGCCTATCCTGTCCGCGTATTCGGCGTTCATGACCGCGCCGCCGACGGCCGTCACGCAGTCCACGCCTTCCTCCTTCAGCAGCGCTATGGTCCTTTCCATGCTGGCGACTGTCGTCGTCATCAGGGCGGACAGCCCGACCATGCGTATCCTGCCCTCTTTTGCCTCCCGGACCACCGTCTCCGGCGGCACGTCCTTGCCGAGGTCCACGATCTCGTAGCCGTAGTTCTCCATTATGGCCTTGACGATGTTCTTGCCAATGTCGTGTATGTCGCCCTTGACCGTCGCCAGTATGACCCTGCCGCGCGCCGCCGCGCCGCCGCCCGCCATCTTCCCGCGCAGCGTCTCGAAGGCCCTCTTTGCCGTCTCCGCCGACTTTATCATCTGCGGCAGGAATATCTCGCCCGACTCGTATTCCGCGCCCACGCGCTCCAGCGCGGGCAGGACGACCTTCTCTATGGCCTCGAGGGGCTGCATGAAGGACATAAGCCTCTCGGCGGCGGCAGCCGCCCGCGTCTCGAAGCCCTGGGCGATTATCTCCCCGAGCCCCTCGTCGCCCGCGCGGGGCGGGGGATCCTCGGGCGGCCCGGCCTTCGGCCCGGCGGCGGCGCGGGGCGAGGCGTAGGATATGTAGGCCGCAGCCCCCCTGTCCCTGCCGAGAAGGGCCTCCCCGCTCCTTGCCACGTCCATGTAGGCCGCGTTCGTCGGGTCTATTATCGGCGCGTCTATGCCCGCCAGCATGGCCATCGCCAGGAATGACGCGTTCAGCAGGTTCCGCCCCGGCAGCCCGAAGGATATGTTGCTGACGCCCAGCGCGGTGCGCATCCCGTAGCGTTCCTTTATAAGGCGCATGGCCCGGAGCGTCTCGCGGCAGGCGTCCTGCTGGGCCGATATGGTCAGGGCCAGGCAGTCCACTATAAGCCGCTCCCTGCCGATGCCGTGGCGCTCGGCCCCGAGGATGATCTTCTCCAGCACGTCGAGCCTGCCCTCCGCGCTCTCGGGTATGCCCCTTTCGTCCAGGGCCAGCGCGATGGCCGCCGTCCCGTACCTCTTCATTATGGGGAAGATCTCGTCCATGCGCCGGGCCTCGCCGCTGACCGAGTTTACGATGGGCTTGCCCCGGCAGGCGCGCACGGCGGCGTCCATTATGGAGGCGTCCGTGCAGTCTATCATGAGGGCCGCGTCGAGGCTTCCCTCGATGCGGCGCAGGCAGCCCAAAAGGGCGGACCTTTCGTCTATCTCGGGCAGGCCCGCGTTGACGTTGATTATCTCCGCCCCGGCGCGAAGCTGGGCCGCAGCCTCGTCCTGCACGTAGTCGTAGTCCCCGGAGACGAGGGCCCGCTTAAGCAGTTTTTTGCCGGTGGGGTTCAGGCGCTCGCCGACGATCCTCAGCCTGCCGTCGAAGATCACGGCGCGCGAGGCGGAGCAGGCGGAGGGCGCGGGGGCTGGGGCGCGCGTGGCCGCCGCGCGCGGCCTGCCGTCCACGAGGCTTCGCAGGGCCGCTATGTACGCGGGATCCGTGCCGCAGCATCCGCCTATCACCGCGACGCCCGCGTCCAGCATCTCGGCGGCCGCGGCGGCGAACTCCCCGACGTTCACGTCGTAGACGGCCCTGCCGCCCTCCTCCCTCGGAAGCCCGGCGTTGGGCTGGGCTATCACCGGTATGTGCGCGTGGGCCAGCATCTCCAGGGCCGCAGGGAGCATCTGCCTCGGGCCGAGCGAGCAGTTCAGCCCCACCGCGTCTATGCCCATGTCCTGGAGGATATGGACCGCGGCCGCGGGATCCGTGCCCGTCAGCATGCGCCCGTCCTCCTGGAAGGTCACGGAGCAGAACACGGGCAGCCCGCAGCCCTCCTTGACGGCCAGCGCCGCCGCCTTCATCTCGAAGATGTCCGTGAAGGTCTCGAGGATTATGAAGTCGGCGCCGGCCCTCTCGGCCGCCGCGGCCTGCTCCCTGAACAGCCCGTAGGCCTCGTCGAAGCCCATGTCGCCCATGGGCGCCATGAGCCGGCCGATGGGGCCTATGTCGTAGGCCACGAAGCGGCTGCCGCCGGCCTCGCCTATGGCGGCGCGCGCGTTCGCCACGGCGGCGCGGGCCATGTCCGCGACGCTCACGCCTGCGGGCGCGAGCTTAAGCCTGTTCGCGCCGAAGGTGTTCGTCGATACGTAGTCGCTGCCCGCCGCGAGGTATTCGGCGTGTATGCCCCGTATGAGCTCCGGCCGGGCGATGTTCAGCATCTCGGGCAGGCCTCCGGCCTCGAGGCCGCGCGTCTGCATCATGGTGCCCATGGCCCCGTCGCCCACTATAGGGCCGCTCTTAAGTTTTTCCGTTATCCCTATGGCCATGCGCCGTCCCTTCGCATCAAGGCAAAGCCCTGTCGAAAAACACGTTCTTGCCCGAGATCGACAGGCCTATGCCATAGCTTATCTTCACCTTTTCGGAGAACAGCCCGAGGCGCGCGGCGCCCTTGCCGGCCGTGAAAAGTATCCTGTTGTCCACGCGATGGTCCATCGTCACGGACGCGGCGGAGCCGACGGCTATGCCGAGGTCCGTTATCCCGAAGGCGCAGCGCGCGCCCGCCTTGGCCGCGCTGCCGCAGTCGCCTAGCCCGCACAGCCCGCAGTCCTTAAGGCCGCGCGGCAGGTTCCGGACGCCTATCAGCACCACATAGTGGCAGCTGTCGATGTTGCCCGCGTCCCTCTCGAAGAAGGGCGTGCCGTTTTCCCCCGCGATCTTCCGCATCTCGTCGGCCAGCGCGTCCTTTTCGGCCCCGTCGAGTATCAGCGTCTCGATCTCGTCCACGCCGCAGCCCTTGGGCGCTGTCCTGGCGGCCGCCGCCATAAGCTCCGCCGTGTGCAGCGCGGCCTTCTTTTCGGCCTCGTCGCTCCTGTAGATCATGATGGTCACCTCCTCAACAATATTGCTCCACCGACTAAACATTGCGCGTCTTGGCGGCTATTTTGACGCCTTGCTTCGTTGCAAAGCCTCGCCGAACCTACGGGTTCGCCTGCGTTTTGCGCCTCGCAAGCCGCCAAA
>JAISXZ010000069.1 GCA_031270275.1 Eubacteriales Family XIII. Incertae Sedis bacterium
CGGCAAGGCGCCGGGTTCCGCGAATACTTGTAGTATTCAAGGGTTCCGGCAACGCAGCCGGGGCGCGAAAGGGCAAGCCAAATGTGCAGGTTATTTTTCGACAGTTCCTAAGGGGGAAATACATGAGCCTGCTTGACATAAAAAGCATATCCAAGACATACGGCAGCGTCAAGGCGCTGCAGAACGTGGATCTGGCCGTGGAGCAGGGCGAATGGCTGGCCATAATGGGGCCCTCCGGCTCGGGGAAGACGACGATGATGAACATCATCGGCTGCATGGACAGGCCCACCGAAGGCACGGTCATACTCGACGGCACGGACATCTCGAAGGAGAGCGCGCGAAGGCTGACGGCCATACGCAGGGAGAAGATCGGGCTGATATTCCAGCAGTTCCACCTGATAAACTACCTGACCGCCCTGGAGAACGTTATGGTGGCGCAGTACTACCACAGCATGCCGGACGAAAAGGAGGCCCTGCAGGCGCTTGCCCGCGTGGGCCTTTCGGACAGGGCGAAGCATCTGCCCGGACAGCTTTCCGGCGGCGAGCAGCAGCGGGTCTGCATCGCGCGCGCGCTGATAAACTACCCCATGCTCGTGCTGGCCGACGAGCCCACGGGCAACCTGGACGAGGCCAACGAGGGCATAGTGCTGGACATATTCCGGCAGCTGCACAGGGAGGGAAGCGCGATAGTCGTCGTCACACATGACCCCGAGGTGGCCGAGGAGGCCCAGCGGACCGTCGTGCTGGAGCACGGGCGCATAGCGCGCATAGTCGAAAACGACGGCGGGCAAAGGGGCGCGGGTGCCTTTGGCGGCGGGCGCGGGCAAACGGAGATGGAGCGATGAAGGTCAAAAAAAGGAAGGCCATGGCCATAGCGGCCTTGGCGGCGGCCCTGGCGCTGGCGATCTGCGGATGCGGCGGCTCGGGTTCCTCGCTGCCGGAGGACGGCGTCTACACGGGCGTCAGCAGCGAGGACGACAAGGGGGCCTACGGCGAGGCGACGATCACCATAGAGGGCGGCAGGATCACGGACTGCGCGTTCGTGACCTGGCAGAAGGACGGCAGCATAAAGGACGAGGAATACGGGAAGGTGAACGGGGAGATCTCCAGCCAGGATTTCTACGACAAGGCGCAGCTTGCCGTCGTCGCCATGGGGCAGTACGCGGACGCGCTGGTGGAGAAGCAGTCGCCGGACGACGTGGACGCGATCACGGGCGCCACAATAGCGCACGGCCAGTTCCTGGAGGCCGTGGCGGACGCGCTGGACGGAGAGCGGTGACGTGTCCCGGCGGAGCCGCGCCCGCCAATGTGGGCGCGCCGCCTAGTGTAGTGTCTCATTCACCTTTAGGCAAATGGCTTGTGTGGATTTCCTGCGGCGTTGTTGTCGTCGGTCGCCATAGCCTCGCTTTGGCTCCCTCCTCCGCCTAGCCGCAGAAAACCCATCCTGCGCCATTTATACAAAAATGAATGAGACACTACACTAGCTTCGGGCCGGACGGGCCGATCTGAACGGCGCGCAAAAAGGCAAGGCCGCCGCGTTTCGCGGCGGCCTTGCCTACCCCTGGCTGGTGCATCGCTTCTTCCGGAATGGGCGGGCGTGGCAGCTGGCTGCGGCCCTGACGGAAAGAATTTCCCCTGTTCTCCTATCCCCCACAACAGGGCTAATTCGCGTCCGGGCCATCCTGCGACCGTGCCGTGCCGTTTAGGCCGCAGCCTGATTTCCCCCTTTTGAAAAACTGCCACTATATATGTCCTCGCGAGACCGACGCTTTGACCTTGCGTCGCCGCGTCATACCATTATAATAAACGACGCGGGAGGGCTTTACAACCGACAAACATGTCGAAATTGCAAAAAAAAATGACAAGTTTGTCTATAATGCATTATTTTTTTTAAAATTAATACCTAGACGCCCAAGAGTAAAAAGGATCTAGGGCACGAACATGGACGTGACGTTCCGGGCGTTCATGCCGACGCACAGGCTGTCCGCAGCGGCGGCGGCCTCCGCCAGGCAGTCCAGATTGTCCTCCATTATTATCCAGCCTATCCTGTCCGCCAGCGAAGGCCCCCACCTTCGCAGCATCTCGAACCACAGCGCGTCGAGTATGTCCCTCCATCGCGCCCTCGGCATGAGGGAGTACCGAAGGGATATGTTTATGTTCAGGCTGAGCTCGTTGTACCAGAACATGGCCCCGTAGACATATTCCCAGTTTATGTGGTATTCGCCGCCGCGCTTCACGAGGGCCTTGGCCGGTTCCACGGAGATGTAGCCGGCCCCCTGGCGCCTGACTATCTGCGCAAGGTCCGCGTCCCTCCTGTTCAGCACGTAGCCGTACAGCCGGAAAAGGTTCTCCTCCGTCCTCCGCCACTCGTCGTCCAGCGTCAGGAAGGCGAAATCGGGGGGCGTCGCGTAGAAGCTGTAGCCGTATTCGCGTATGGCGGCCCTTTCCTCGCAGATCTTCAGGAACTTGAAGCCGCCCGCGCTCTTGTGCCTGACATAGTGCATCTGCCGGAACTCGTTCGGCGTCATGCCGAAGCTTTTCTTGAAGTGGCTGTAAAGGTACTTCTCGTCGGAGAAGCCGCATCTGTCCGAAATCTCGTTTATCGGCAGATCGCTCTCCAGCAGTATCCGTGACGCCTCGAGTATCTTCGTGAGCAGCACGGCATCGTGCAGCGAGATGGATATCATCTCCTTCCAGAAGTGGGCGGTCCGGCTGGCGGACAGGTTCGCGGCGGCAGCTATGTCCTTTATGCTCACGTCGCGCTTGCGGTAGTTCTTGGCGACGAAGCCGACGAGCGTGTGCAGCCTCTCCACGTCGGCCTCCCGGAGCTTCGACAGCGGCCTCCGCAGATAGCGCATGTTTTGGAAATAGTAGCAGAGCAGCGGCATCATGATCCTGCCCAGCTCCGTGAATATCTCCCTCCACTCCGGCATCTCGTGGTAGCGGACTATCAAAAGCCGTATCATGTAGTCCCGGATGGCCTTGCTGACGACGGCCCTTTCGGGCTCGTTCCTGCCCCTCGACATCTCGAAGCTTATGCCCCTGACGTGCGGGATCTCCTTCTCGTAGTGGTTCAGGTCGAAATACATCGATACGACGCGGCTCGGGCGGGCGCATTTTATCTCATGGGAAATGCCGGCGTCGATGATCGCAAAATCGCCAGCCTTAAGGCTGGCGGTATCATCATAGGATATGACTTCGGCTTCTCCATCCAACAAAAAGAGCAGCTCCAGGGCGTCGCGGTGGAAAAAGGGCCCCGCCTCACTGACAAGCTTCAATTCAAGCATGATCGGCAAGCCTGAAAACTCAATCAATCTGTTCAAATCGGCCCGCAGGCGGCCTCCCCCGCCGCCGTCCTCCTCTTGGAAGTATTCTATCATAGGGTACGGATAATATCAACACAAAAATGGTATAAAATTATACAATAATTGCATTTTTTACGTCTCCGTTGAGGCGCGCGGGCAGCGGGCGGGGCGGGGCGGGACGGGACGGGACGGGACGGGGCTCAGGCCGGTTTCCCGGCCACACGGGCTACGCGGCTTCCGGCCACTTCTCCAGCATGAGCACGGCCTTGAACAGATCGCCGTCGATCTTCAGCTCGAACCAGCCGTTCTGCAGCCTGGCCAGATCCTTCGCTATGGCGAGGCCGAGGCCGCTCCCCTCCGTCGCCCGCGACTCGTCGCCGCGTATGAAGCGCTCCATCAGCTCGTCGGCGCTGATGTTGAGCGGCGCCTTCGATATGTTCTTCATCTCGAGTATCGTCATTTCCCCGCCGTTCGACGCCCTCTCCGTCAGGTCTATGTAGACGCGGGAACCCTCGAGCGCGTATTTCTGCACGTTGCCCAGCAGATTCTCGACTATCCTCCACAGCAGCTGCCCGTCGGCGCGGACGTAGTGCCTCTCGCTCTCGAATTTCAGCTTGATGTCGAGCCCCTGCCGCAGCACGCCCTCGCTCATCTCCCCGAGCCCCTGCCGCACCAGCGAAAGCAGGTCCACCTTTTCCATATGGACGGGTATGGCGCCGCTGGACGCCTTCGCCGCCTCGAACAGATCCTCCGTCAGCTTCTTCAGGCGCTGCGACTTCTGGTCCAGCACGCTGAGGTACTCCGGCGCGGAGGGGCTGTCGAGGCCCTCCATCTTCAACAGGTCCACATAGGTCATTATCGAGGTCAGCGGCGTCTTCAGATCGTGCGAGACGTTGGATATGAGGTCCGTCTTAAGCCGCTGGTTCTTCAGCTCGTTCTGTACGGCGGCGCCCGAAGCCTCGGACATCTCGTTTATGCCCCGCGCCAGCTCGTCGAACTCGCCCTTCGCGCCCTCGGCCACGGGGATCCTCCATGACAGATTGCCGCTCCTGGCCTCCTCGACGCCCTTCCTTATGTCGGAATACTTCCTCACCCATCTCGGGCCGAAGGCTATGATCAGCGCGATGGCCACGGGAATGAGGTATCTGGTCGCCGAAAGCGCGCACAGCGCGATGATCAGGATGAGCGTCTTCGACATGGGGTTTCGCCTGTCGAAGACGGCCTTTATCGCCATGAGTATCCTGTAGACGAGGCGGCAAAGCAGCCACACCAGCGTGTTTTTAAAGAATCTGCGGGCCTTGATGCAGCGAACCAGCGCCAGCAGGAACCACAGCGCCACGGCCAAGACGAGCAGGCCCAGCCCCAGCAGCAGGGCCGTGTCCGTGACGCTGTCGCCCGAGATTACAAGGCGGGATGGATCAGAATCAGCCCACAGCGCGGCGCCTATGCCGCATATGATGGCGGCCGCGACACATACGGCCAGCTGGACCTCCGTGAATATACGGTCTGCGGCGTACAGCCTGACTTTGCCGTTTTCGTCCCTGCGCCCCGTCGCCGCGACGAGGTATATGAGCAGGGCGAGCGCGGCGGCCAGGCCGGCGAGCATGGCCGCTATCCAGGGTTTGGCGCGCTCCCTCGCCTCGCTCAGCGCCGCCCCGCGCTCCGCCAGGAATTTCCCGTCGAACGAGATGTACATCATGAGCTCCCCGGAATTGTAGTAGTAGAGGCCCTGCTCTATCTGCCTGTCGATGTCGGCGTAGCGTTCCGGGCTTTCGGGTGATCTGAGCAGCCTGCCGTCCTCGTAGGCGAGCCAGGCGGCCCGCTTCTTGAATCCGGCCGCCACCGTCGCGGCGCCGCCCGCCGTGTCCGCGCTGCCCAGCGCGTTCTCGCCGTCGCTTATGTAAAACCCCAGCCCCTCCGTCCTCTCAAGCTCCTTGATCCCCTGTTCCAGATGGCGCATGTCGTACTCGTGCCGCATGACTGCGGACCTGGCTTCATTCCTGTAGCCGTCTTCCTCCCATTCCTCGATCAGGCCGTCGTCGTTGGCGTCACGCAGGAGCCCTGGAATCTCGATGTCCTCGCCCGCCGCCGCCAGATCGCCCGCGAAGGCCTCCACGCTTTCCTTTGTGCTGAGCAGATCCCTGAGCGTCCAGACATAGCTCTCGCTCAGGAGCATGAAGCCGAGGCTGCGCTCGTAGTCCCCGCTGCCGGCCAGGTCGAGCAGGACCACGCGGCCGTCGCTGTAGCCGTCGCGCGGCCCATAGGGGGCCACGCGCCTGTACTCGTCGCACAGCCGCATGAAGCCCGCCCCCGCGAGGCCTATGCAGGCCAGGCACAGGACGAAGGCTATGGCCCTCACGGCAAAGCGGTCGTTAAAGCTTCTCGATTTTGTATCCAATTCCCCACACCACCTTCAGGTATACCGGACTTTTCGGGTTGATCTCGATCTTCTCCCTTATCCGTCGCACATGCACAGCCACCGTGTTTTCGGGGCTGTACGCCGGTTCGTTCCACACCGCCTCGTAGATCTGCTCCATGGAGAACACCCTGCCCGCGTTTTCCGTCAGGAGGCGGAGTATGCCGTACTCCGTGGGCGTGAGCGCCACCGGCTCGCCGTCCACCGTGACGCTCTTGCTCTCGTCGTCGACCGCAAGGCCGCCGCTCCTGAAAACCCCCGTCTTTTTTGCGGCGCCGCCGAGATCCGTGTATCTGCGCAGCTGCGACCGCACGCGCGCCATGAGCTCGAGCGGGCTGAACGGCTTGGTCACGTAGTCGTCCGCGCCGGCCCCGAGCCCCATAACCTTGTCATGGTCCTCGGACTTCGCCGAAAGCATGATGACGGGTATGTTCCTCTCCTCGCGCAGCTTCAGGGTGGCCCTCATGCCGTCCATGTTAGGCATCATGACATCCATTATGACGAGGTGGATGTCCTCGCGGCCTATGACCTCCAGCGCCTCCGCGCCGTCATGGGCGAGAAAGGCCGCGTAGCCCGCGCTCCTCAGATAGACCTCTATCGCGGCCGCTATCTCTCTGTCGTCGTCGCACACGAGCACGTTCATTGCGCACCTCCATCGGGCAAATGATTCGGCATGAATCCATGATAGCGCTATTTTATTACAAAACAACGGGCATATTTCTTAAAATCCGCTTAAGGAATCCATTTAAGGAAACGCTGGCTGATCCGCGTCCGCGCATGGCAGGCGTCGGGCGGCGCTCGCGCCCCCTTGGGCATCGGCGCGCCGATAAACGAAAACGCCGGCGCGGCCGGCGTTTTCGTTTGATCCCGTTCTGTCCCCTAACTCCATCCCTTCCTGTCGCGCCTGTCGGATTCGACGCTCAGCAGGATGATCAAGAGCGTCAGCACGGCTGACAGGATTATCCTGATCTTTGTGCCTGTCTTCATCATGCCCTCCTTCCTTCATGAAGCGGTTTCGATTGAAATTGAAATCCGTGGGCAAGCATCTTTGGGCGGCCCTCCGTCCGTCACTTCGACGACAGTATCTCTATGGCCTTCGCCAGCTGCAGGTCCTTGCCCGTCCCCGTGCTGGCGATCAGCTCGGCGCAGGCGGCGTCCAGCTTCTTGATGGTGGCGGAATCCAGGGACCCGTTCTGCGGCATGCCGTAATTCTTCTGGAAGCGGGCGAGCTCGTTCAGGGTGGCCTGGTCCAGCTCCCCTGTCGGGCTTGTCCTGTACCCCAAAAATTCCAGCCGCTGCTGGGCCCCGTACACGTTCAGTCCGACGCTGCCGGGCAGCGGGACCGTCTTCTCGCTCATGGGCGCGAAGCCCAGGTACTCGGAAAGCAGGGCCTCGCGTTTCTCGTTCACGGGCAGGGGAACCACGTAGTCGGGCGTCACCCCCACCTCGTTCACGGGCTTTTTGTCCGGGCTCATGAAATAGAAGGTCGAGAGCTTCATGTAGCTGCCGTCGGAGAAGGCCATGACGTACTGGCCGACGCCCTTGCCGTAGGTGTTGACGCCCACTATGGCCGCGCTGCCGCTGTCCTGGAGCGCCGCCGCAAGTATCTCCGACGCGCTGGCGGAGCCGCCGTTCACCAGCAGCGCCATAGGCATTTTGGTGTAGGATTTGCCCGTAGCGCTGTAGGACTCGATCAGCTTGCCCTGGCGCATGAAGTGGGTTATGGGGCCTGCGGGCATCAGCTGCTCGGCGATGTTCACGGCCGTGTCAACGAGGCCGCCTGGGTTGTCGCGCACGTCCACTATGAGCGACTTCGCCCCCGCGTCGAGCAGGGCCTTCTTGGCCTTCGTGAACTCCTCGTCCGAATCGTCGTCGAAGCTTGCCAGCATTATATAGCCGATATTGCCCTCCAGCATCTCGTAGGCCACGGATTTCAGGTGTATCTCCTCGCGCGTGAGCGCGAAGCTCAGCTCCTTGCCGTCCCTCATGATCGTGAGGCGGACGGTCGTGCCCGCCTCGCCGCGTATCATGCCTATCGCGTCATCCAGGCTCTTGCCCTCCATGGAGGCCCCGTCCACCTTCAGGATTGCGTCGCCGGTCAGGATGCCGGCCTTGGACGCGGGCGTGCCGGGCACCGCCGACACGACGCGTATCTGGCCTTCGTTCATCTCGAGGCTCAGCCCGACGCCGTAGAAGCTGCCGTTCGCGTTGTCCAGGAACTGCTCGGCCGCCTCGGGGCGGATGTAGTATTCGCTGTAGGGGTCGTCGAGTATCTTCAGCACGCCGGAGAAGGCGCCGTCCACGAGCGTATCGTAGTCCACCCTGTCCTTGTACTGGTCGTGCACGAGCTGTATATAGCTTTTCAGCGTCTGGAGCTGCATGTCCAGCCGCTGCTGCGCCGCCCTCGACGCGCCGTAGGAATAGCTCCCCGGCCCCAGCGACATCAGGAAGGTGACCGAGGTCACGATCATGGCCGCAGCCAGTATTATGGCAATCAGCCTTGCCATTTTTCGCGTTCTGTTCGGATTCATAAAGCCCCCTCCATTTCAGGCTGGCGGTTACTACTCACCCACCACGCCATTTTTGCCCATCTCGGAACCCGGCTGCGATTATTGGCTTCCTCACGTACAATCAGTACGCTCCGGGAGCCAAAATCGCCCCCAGAACCCGATCTGGACAAAACTGACGCGGCGTGTGAGTAGTTTCTATTTAAGTAGGTGAGCAGTAACCGCCGCCGCATCCATCACATTATCTCTATCTTGAGGCGGCTCCTGCTCTCCGACAGCCCCTTAAGGCTTATGTTGTAGTCTATGTCGAGGTAGCCGGTCCCGTTGTCGCTCTCGATGTTGTTGACGACGTAGTTTGTGAGGACCTCCATCGCGACGGAACCGAAGGGCGTGTCGTAGTAGCCCTTGAAGCGCCTGCCCTGCTCGAACTCGATGGCGGTATCCACGCCTATGGCGCCGCCGTAGCGCTGCATCTTTATCTTTCCGTCGGTGATCCGGAGGCTGGTCGTGCAGCCCTCCATGCCGGAGAGCTCGCTTTCGTCGTATTCAAGCAGCACGCTGTCGCCGTCGGAATGGTACTTCCCCGCCGTGATGAACTCCATATGCCCGTCGCTGCTATACTGCGTGATCTGCTCCCCTATTATTTTTAGCATTATGTCTTTCATATCCCAACCCAACAATCCTTTCGATAAGCTCCGGATAGCCTAGGCCCGCCTCCTTCCAAAGCAGCGGGAACATGCTGTAGGCCGTAAATCCGGGTATGGTGTTTATTTCGTTCAGCAGCAGCCTTCCCGAGGGCCTTTCGAGGAAGAAGTCTATCCTCGCGAAACCCTCGCAGCCCAGCGCGCGGTAGGCGCGCGCCGCGAGCGCCCTGACCCGCGCCGCGGCCCCCCCGTCTATATCGGCCGGTATGGACAGGCGCGTGGCGCCGTCGCGGTACTTGGAGTCGTAGTCGTAGAATTCCGCCGCCGGCGCTATTTCCCCGACGGCGGAGACCTCGGCGCCGAAATTCCCAAGCAGGCCCGCCTCAAGCTCCCTGCAGTCGATCCTTTCCTCGACGATCAGCCGCCCGTCGTACAGGAAGGCCTTTTCCACGGCCCTTTTCAGGCCTTCGCCGTCCCTGGCCATGCTTACGCCGACGCTCGAGCCCATGTTGGCCGGCTTCACGAAGGCGGGGAAGCCTATGGCCTTTTCCAGGCGCCCAAGCTCGCCTTCCGGGTCGGCGAGGTAGTCGCCCTCGCAAAGGGGCTCGTGCGCGCAGACCGGCAGGCCGGCCCGCAGCCATATCTCCTTCGTGAATATCTTGTCCATGGCTATGGCGGACGCCGTGACGCCGCAGCCCGCGTAGGGCAGGCCCAGCATCTCGAAAAGCCCCTGCGCCTTGCCGTCCTCGCCGTATGGCCCGTGCAGCACGGGAAAGGCGAAGTCTATGTGCTTCGGCAGGTCCCCCGCGCTGATGTGGCGGGCCTGCCCGCCGCAGATCGCGGCGTCCGCGGGTATCAGCGTCCCTATCCTCGGGTCGTCGAGGCCGGAGAGGCCCTCCATGCCCCCGGCTATGAGGAACCACTCGCCCTTCCTGTTTATACCTATCGGCCTGGCCTCGTATCTGTCCGCCGGGATCGCGCCCGCGACGGAGGCCGCGGACAGTATGGAGATCTCGTGCTCGCAGGACTGGCCTCCGAACACTATTCCAACTTTAATCATATTTTCACTCAATGCTGTCGATAATCCGCCTGACCTCCGAGCGCAGCCCCTCCGTCTCCTCGGCCGCCGCCTCGCGCGTGTCCCCTGTGGCGGCGAGGTAGACCTTCAGCTTCGGCTCCGTGCCGGAGGGCCTGGCTATGACGCTGCTGCCGCTGTCGAAGACGTATTCGAGCACGTCGGATCGCGGAAGGCCGATCGCCTCCTCCGCGCCGCTTCGCGCTAGCAGCCTGCGCGAGGAAAGATAGTCGGACAGCTCGGCCACAGGCCGGCTGAAAACCCCGTCCGCCCCTCCCTTCCGAAGCCTGCCCATTACGCGGGACAGCCGCTCCATGCCCGTCTCGCCCTCCATGGCGAATTCGAGAAGGGAGCTCTCGTAGAAGCCGTGGCGCCTGTAAAGCTCGTCCAGCCTGCCGGCGACCGTCAGCCCGGCGTCCTTGCATTCGGCCGCGAGCTCCGCGATGAGCACGCAGGCGTTCACGGCGTCCTTGTCGCGGACGTGCGCGCCCGACATATAGCCGCAGCTTTCCTCGAATCCGAATATGTATCTGCCGGCCTCGCCCTTCTTCTCGAGCAGGCTTATCTGCTCGCCTATGAACTTGAAGCCGGTCAGCACGTTCAGCATCTCCACGCCGTACGCGGCGGCGATCACGGACGCCATGGGGCTCGACACGATGGTCTTCACCGCGACGGGGGCCTTGGGCATGGTCCCGTTCCTGATCCTCATCCTGCATATGAAGTCCAGCAGCAGCACGCCGGTCTCGTTGCCCGTAAGCTGCCTGTAGCCCTCGCCGTCGAACGCGGCCACGCCCACCCTGTCGCAGTCCGGGTCCGTCGCTATGAGCAGATCCGGCGGCTCCCCGCCCTCGCGCAGCTTCTCGCAGAGGGCCAGGCCCAGCGCGAGCGCCTCCCTTTTCTCGGGGTTCGGGTAGGGGCAGGTGGGGAAGCCGCCGTCGGGCTCCGTCTGCTCCGGCACGACATGGACCCTGGCGAGGGCTATCTCGCCGAGCGCCCGCCTGACCGGTATGTTCCCCGTCCCGTTGAGCGGCGTGTAGACCAGGGACAGCCTCGAAAAGTCGCGCCTGCCCATCGAAAGCGCGAGCACGGCGGCCATGTAGGCGTCCACGGTCTCGGAGGATATGAGCTTCAGCCGGGCGCTCCCCCTTTCGGGCGCGTAGGGCCCCCCGGCGGCCGCCCCGGCGAGCTTTTCGCTGAAGCTTCCCCCGAAAAGCCCGGCTATGCTGCGCACGCCGTCGAACATGTCGAGGACGGATATGCGCGCGGCTATGGCCTCCGACTCGTCGGGCAGGCTCTGCTCCCCCTCGGCGTCGTACACCTTGTAGCCGTTGTACTCCTTTGTGTTGTGGCTGGCCGTGATCATGACCCCCGCGCGGCAGCCGAGGCTGCGCACGGCGAAGGAGAGCGCCGGCGTGGGCATGAGCGTCGGGTATATGTGCACGTCTATGCCGTTGGCAAGCAGCACGCAGGCCGTCTCGAAGGCGAACAGATCCGATTTCTCCCTGTTGTCGTAGCCTATGGCGACGGAGGGCGCGGCCCCGCCGGCGGCCCTGCCGGCGTTTATGAAGTCGGCGAAGCCCTGCGTTATGCGCCTGACCGTGTGCACGTTCATGCGGTTCGAGCCGGCGCCCAGCACCCCGCGCATGCCCCCGGTGCCGAATTCGAGGTCGCGGTAGAACCTGTCGTTTGTCTCGGCCGCCTCGGGGCCGTCCGGATCGGCCTCGGCGCCTTCCCTCAGCGACTCGAGCTCCGCCCGCAGCCCTGCGTCAAGCTCGGGCCTGCCTATCCATAGCTCCAGTTGCTCCCTAGGCGTCACACGCATCTTTTGCCTCCGTCCGCTGTTTTGGCTGGGGTTTTTCGGCGGCCGCCCTGTAGTCGGGCGCGGCCGCCCTGTCGGGATGCTCCGTCCTTCTGTCCACAAAGTAGTTGCTTCCGGGCATGGCCTTGAGCTTCTTCTTTATCTCGGAGGCTATGTCCCCTATGTCCACATGCCCCTTAAGCTCCCTGTACTGGTTTGTGACAACGGCTATCGAGACGGTCATCAGCGGGAATATCTCGATATCGTCCCTTCGGTTCACGGTCTTTATGTAGCCGTTCCGCCTGTCCCTTTCGTTGTAGAGCTCCAGGACCCTCTCGTCGAAGGCCGCGATGGCCTCGCTGCAGATCCTCTCTATCCTGTCGGGCGTGCTCACGATTATGAAGTCGTCGCCGCCTATATGCCCTACGAAGTCGTCGTCGTTGCCCCACATGGCCGCCTGGTCCTTAAGTATGTCCGCGGTCATCACTATGGCGGTGTCGCCGCGCGAAAAGCCGTAGGCGTCGTTGTAGGCCTTGAAGTTGTCGAGGTCCACGTAGCCGACCGCGAATTTCAGGCCCCTGCTCAGGCGGCTCGCGAACTCGCGCTGTATCTCTATGTTGCCGCTCAGCCCTGTCAGCGGGTTCGCGTTCCTGTTTCGGTCTATGCGCTTCAGCAGGTTCCTTATCCGGCTGAAAAGCTCCCTGTTGTCGAAGGGCTTGACTATGTAGTCGTCGGCGCCCAGCTCGAGGGCCTTCAGTATGTCCTCCCGCCCGTCCATGGACGTTATCATTATTATGGGCATCAGGTTGTTGCTTTCCGAGTCGCGCAGCGTCCTGCACACGTCGAAGCCGTCCATGCCGCTCAGCACGCCGTCCAGCAGCACGAGATCCGGCTTCTCCGCCTTCACCATGTCGATCCCGTCCTCGCCCGAGCTGGCGTCCACGACCTCATACTCGGCGGACAGCACCAGGCGAAGCTGGCCCCTGAAGAAAAAGCTGTCGTCTATGATTAGTATTTTCTTCACTGCAAGCCGTCCTTAGGAACTGTTGAAAAATAAAGTGTGCAGTTGGCGCAGCAATTTTGTGTCCCGGCAAGGCGCCGGGTTCCGCGAATACTTGTAGTATTCAAGGGTTCCGGCAACGCAGCCGGGGCGC
>JAISXZ010000098.1 GCA_031270275.1 Eubacteriales Family XIII. Incertae Sedis bacterium
TAGCAGCTCACCGCTTCGATCAGCTTCAGTCCGATCTGATAGCCGCCGTCCGCGCGCTTCGCGACATAGCCCCTGTGCGCGAGCGTGGACAAAAGCCTGTGCGTCGTGCTCTTGTGCAGACCGATGCGCTTTGAAAGCTCCGTCACGCCGAGCCCGCTCTGTTCCGTGGACAGCGCCTCGACAATGTCCAAAACCCGATCGATGGATTGTACGTTCTTATCGTCCTTTTCCGAGCCGTAAATCCGTTCCGCGTGTGCCATTGTAAAACTCCATTCTTTATTGGCATCGTCCGCAGAAAGAGGCGCTTTCCACACAGCGTTCACGCTTGCGTTAGAACGCAAAAAAACGAATGTAACATTTTGAGGAAAATGTTACATTATCACTCTACTACCAAAGGATAATGCTGTCAAGCGCTTTCTTTACCGAATTGAGGAAATTGCATAATTCCGCAGGCATTGAAAAACATGCGTTTTTACAAGAGCCACAGTTCCTAAGTTCGTCCCGGCAGCTCGTACATCGCCTCGCGCGCGACACGCGTCACGGACAGGAAGGGAAGCCTGAATATGTCCTCGGTCTCGACGGACAGCCTGACGAGGACGGAGGGCCGGCCCGGCAGGGCATAGGCGCCGCCCGCGGGGCCGTAGCCGGTATCGTCGTCGAAGAAAGAGACCTCGCAGGCTATGGGCGAGCGGGCGCCGATATCCTGCGACAGGGACGCCGCCTCCAGGGCGCGGTCTATGTATCTGCGGCCCTCGCCCTGGTTGAACACCATGCGCCCCAGGCTGTACTCGGCCTCGTCGTAGTAGAGGGCGGCGCCGGCGGCGCACTCCTCCGCCAGGGCTTTGAGGCTTGTCTGCGCCCGCGCGTAGCGCCCCATGTCGCCCTGATAGAACACAAAGCCGGAAAACACCAGCAAAAGCCCCGTAAAAACGATCAGCTGCTTCATGACCCCTCCCTTCGCGCGCCCGACAGCCCCGGCCGGGCGGCGGCCCTATTCGAGCTTCTCGCTCGCCGTCCGGCCCTCGATGATATACCAGCCCTCGTTGTCCTCGTCCGCTATGCCCATGAGCCTGTTGCCCGCCATTATCTTCTTGACGGGCACCTTTATCCTGTAGGATATCAGCTCCCTTTCGTCATATCGGTTCTTCCTGTATTTTACGCGGTCGTCCGTCTCGATGACGATCTCGCCCTTCTCCAGCCCGAAGATCCCCGCTATGCCGTCTTCGAGCTCGGCCCTTGCGGCGGGCGTGAATATGCCCTCCTGCTTCGCCTGCTCCTTCGCGCTGTAGACCATCTCCTGCAGCGCGGCGACCCTGTGCTGGTTTCGCTGCTCGAGGGCGAGCTGCATGACGAACACCATGAGTATGGGCAGCACGGCCGCCATCACTATAAACTGTTTCATCCGGCGCAAACACCTCCGACGCTAAAGCGCGGCGTCCCGGCACGGCGGCGCGTAGGCGCTCCCCGCGCCGCCGCCGGCCTCATGGCTGCCTGGTCCTCATGTCTATCTCCTGGCTCCAGGCGCTTTTCACCGAGGCGAGCATGGAATCGTCGCCCGGACCCGCGATCAAGCCGTATATGAAGACCCCCAGCAGCGTCATTGACACCAATACTATGAACTGTTTCATGTCCGCCTCCATCCGCGCCCCTGCGGGCGCCCGCCCAGCGCGGCTATTCGAGCTTGAGCTGGGTCTCCATCGTGCCGCGCGTGGACGTGACGATGTTTTCCGTCGTGTCTTTGAATGTGAGTATCATGGCCGATATCGCGATCCCAAGTATTACCGTCGTCAAGAGAATGATCGTCTGTTTCATTTCCGCCTCCATTACGGGGTTACTACTCACCCACCACGCCATTTTTGCCCGGCTCGGAACCTGCGGTCGCTTATTGGCCTCCTCACGTAGCTTCTAGTACGCTCCGGGGGCCAAAACCGCCCGCAGAACCCGATCCGAACAAAACTGACGCGGCGTATGAGTAGTTTTGATTTAAGTATCTGAGCAGTAACATTACGGCCGCCGCTCCGCGTCCAGGCCGCCCTTGCCCGCCCCGGACGCCCGGCGGCATCAGAAGAACAGCCCCGCGAGCATGTCCTTCTGCTCAACAAAATACGCCACGAATATAAAGTTCAGGAAAACTATCAGTATGTTGGCCACCACCGGCAGGTAGATCAGGTCGCTTACAAGCTCGTCCTTCTTCTTCTGCGCCGTTATCCGCGTCTCCTTGATGCTTTTCTGATAGGACAGCAGCGAGGCCACAAGCTCGTCCGGGTCTATCTCGTCCCACTGCATCACCACGCGTATGAAGTCCCTGCCCAGCCCGCCCCCGACCGCATCCTCAAAACATCTTTCCGCCTCCTTTCTCCTGTTCATGCGCAGCAGGCTCAGAGCCCTGGCGTACACGGGCCGCAGCGCGCCGCCGTTTTCGGAGAGCCGCTGCAGCGCGAGATCCGCGCTCATGCGCCTGCCCATCCCCACGGCGCACACGTTCCGCAGAAAGCTTATGGCCTCGTATATCTCGCGCTCCTTCCTATCCCTCTGCGCGCGCTCGCGCAGGGCCTCGCGCTTCGCCCTGAGCGCGCCGCCCAGGCTGCGCGCCCCCCGCCTGCCACTAGTGGCGATC
Source organism: Eubacteriales Family XIII. Incertae Sedis bacterium (assembly GCA_031270275.1). Classification (GTDB taxonomy): domain Bacteria; phylum Bacillota; class Clostridia; order Peptostreptococcales; family Anaerovoracaceae; genus JAISXZ01. The sequence continues at coordinate 2,618 of JAISXZ010000098.1, forward strand.
TCAAGCCTCCTGCGCGGCGGCGTCATCAGCCAGCGCCCCGCGCAGGCCGCAAGCAGGCAGGCCGTGTATACACAGTAGGTCGCTTCCATGGCACGCGCTCCTTTCTTGGGTAGCAAACGTTTCAACCGGGACCGATTTGGCCAGAACCGCTTCGACCGAGGCCGCCCTGACCGTCAGAAGTCCAGCTTCTGGTTCGTGGCCAGCTCCACGAGCATCATGTTCACGAAGAACAGGAACACGATGAGGGCCAGCAGCATGAAGCCCTCGGGCGTGCCCAGCTGGTTTTTCATGAACTGCGCGAGGGGCATGCCGAGGAAGCGCGTGGACATGAAGGCGGAGCCTATGTACAGGGACGGCACCAGGAAGATCACTATACGGACCGACTCGGCGTTAAGGCGCTTCCGTTCCTCCATGAGGGCCCTCGCCTCCCTGAGCTGCACCAATATGTCCTCGACGCCCGACGAGACGTTCATGCCCTGCTCCGCGCTCAGCCATATGTTATAGGCAAGCATGCGGCTCCAGTTCGCGTCTATGGCCCGCGCGAAGGCGTCCGTCGCCAGCCTCATCCTCTCGCCGCTGCCCGCGCCCCTCAGCTCCAGGAGCAGCCTGAACAGGCAGTCCTTGCAGGCGTGGAACCCCGTCCCGCCTGAAACCAGCTTTTCAAGCGTCTCGTAGACGTTGAAGCCCTCTATCCTGTACTGGTTCAGGAAGGCGGCGACCAGGCTTTCGCCCTCATGGCTGACGCGCCGGCGCACGGACTCGGCGCGTATCTTGACGATCAGCAGGGGCATGGCCCCGAAGACGACGGCGAAGGTGCAGGCGGGCAGCGGGGCAAGGCTCCTCGCCCCGGCCAGCAGCGTGCTGGCGAATATGAGCAGGCAGGCCGCGGTAAATGCCCTAGGCGATATCCTGCCGCCGCAGGCGGCCCTCAGCAGGCCGTCTAGGCAGCCCTCGACCCGCCCCGCCCCGCCGTCCCTGCCGCCCGCGCGAAGCCTGCGCCGCGCCCTGAACGCCATCGCCGCCTTTTTGAGCTGCGGGAAGGCGGCCAGCGCCGCGCCGCACATGAACAGCGAGTAGACGGCCGCCATCGCCGCCACGCCCGCCATTTCGATAGACGCGCTCATGACGCCCCGCCCCCCTTCGCGCCGTCGTCCTGCCCGGCGCTGTCCTGCCCGGCACTGTCCTGCCCGGCACTGTCCTCCGCAAGCCGCCGCAGCGCGGCGTCGAACTCCGCGAAGGCCTCGGCGTCCTCCTCCTCGCCCGCCAGCCGCTTGTCCTCGCTGATATGGTAGGTCCAGGCCCAGCGATCCTCGGCGAACAGATAGCGGCAGATCTCGACCATGCGCGTCTCGCGGCTCTCCGGGCATATCCCCAGCTCGTATATGGCCCGCAGCCTTTTCTGGTCCTTTCGCTTCAGCTGAACGAAATGGAACACGTAGTCGAAGCTGCCGGCCACCCTGCGGGCGGTCTCCTCCAGGCCTCCGCCCATGGCCCGCACTATCTCCACGGCGACGTCGTAGGGGAAGAACAGGGGATCCCGCGTGTGGAAGGTTATCTTCATCCTTCGCGTGCCCTTTCTGGCCATGCGCACGGCCGTGTCCAGGGCTATGCCGTCCCGCGCCTCGGCCAGGATGAAGTAGTCCGCGTCGCTCCTGAGCAGGTTCTTGGATATGTTTTTCAGCTTGTCCTGATCCGCTATGAGCTGCACGACAGGCGCCTCCGGCATGAGCTTGTGAAGCGGTATCTCAGGATCGGTCTCGACCATGACGCCCTCCAGGGAGGCGTCCTCGCAGCTCTGCCACGTGGACAGGAAGGTCGTCTTGGCCGAGCGGACCGGCCCGCAGAAGGCCACGTTGTAGCCCACCCTCGCCATGCTCCTGAACAGGCCTATCGACTCCTTTGGTATGGAGCCGCGCAGCGCCTGCTCCTCGAAGCTGTAGCTCGGTATGATGTAGCGCCTGAATATGATGACGTCCTGATCGGGCTTGGTCATGGCGCCCCTGAACACGGTGACCCGCGTGCCGTCCAGCATGTATATCTCGTGGAACTCCCTGTCCAGCCGCTCGTCCGGCGTCAGCAGCAGGAAGGCCCTCGTCAGCTGCTCGCGCCTGTCGCGGCTTATCGTCTGCGGCTTCAGCCGCATCACGCCGCCTTCCAGGAAGTATATCCTGTCCCCTATTATCTTGGCCGAGCTGCTGCCGCCCATGCTCTCGCCAAACCACTCCGCCATGCCGGACAGCCCCCAGTTCTCGTGGTAGACGGCGTCCGCGAGGGACGCGTGCCAGGCCGGGAACCGCGTCTTTTCCGCCTGGTAGGCCCGTATCAGCCCGGAGATCTTGTCCTTGAAGTAGGCGACCTCCTTTGCGTAGCCTATTATGGCCCTTTTCTGCACGGCCAGTATCCTGCCCGAATCGCCGCGCTCCTCGTCCCATTCGCGCCGGAACTCGCCTTCGATCCGCGTGCACAGCTCGCCGAAGGACATGGGCTCGTAGGGCGCGGCTTCCTCCGCCAGATACCTCTCTAGATAAAACCTATCTTCCACCTTTTCCTCCTTTTTCTGAGGGCGTCAAGGCCGAAGGCGCCCCCCGCCGCCGAATGCGCCAGATTGGCCACGTCGTCCGAAAAGGCCCTGTCCGCGGCCGCCCACAGCGTTTTTCGCTGTATCTCCGCCTGCCTGCCAAGCCCGGAGAACGACACCCTATGCAGCTCCCCCTTCGCCGTGCCTATCCTTTCGGCCACGTAGTCCGACGAGTACACGTCGCCGTCCATATAGCTGTTCAGCACATAGGCCGCGGGCATTATGCCGAGCTTCGCGAACACCGGCCGGCGCCTTTCCCATCGGGAAAGGGCGCTCTCCTGCTGCGTCAGGACCAGAAACCTGTTCTCGCAGGCCAGCAGCGCGCCCAGCGCCAGGCCGTTGTCCAAACGGTTGCCGCTGTCCGCGACGATGATGTCAAAACACCTTCTCGCCACCGCAAGCAGCCGCGTTGACAGCTCCGGCCCGTAGTAGCGTTCTTCCTCCTCCGCGCGTATGCCGCCGATCATGAAAAGGTTCCTGATCCCCCTGCAGTGCGCCACGAGCTCGCCCACCTCCAGCATCGCGCTCTCCAGCCTGCTTTTCAGCGCGTCCAGGCTGTCCGCGCCCCCCTTCGCGTAGTCCATGCTCTCGCGCCCGTTCAGTGCCGTGAACAGCACCCTCTTTTCCGGCATGGCCTCCGCGAAAGCCTCCGCCACGGACTGGGAGACCATGGTCGTGCCTACCTTGCCGTCGATGCCGTGGAAAACATAGACCTCGCTCATAGCTCCGCCTCCTTCTGCACGAGCACCAGGGAGGGGGCGCCGGCGCCTGCGGCGAAGTCCCGTATGGCGTAGTACTCGGCCTTGGTCGCTATTATCTCGACATGGTCTATGGCCGCCAGCGCGTCCGTCCTGTCCGGCATCGCCTCGGGCTCGTAGAGTATCTCGCCCGCGGGCCCTATGTCCCAGACCTCCCTCTCGTCGGCGTCCTTCACAAAGGCTATCCGATACGTGCCGAGATTTATGGCGCCGCCGCTGACCGAAAGCACCTCGACCGAATCGCCCCTGCGAAGCGCGCTGCTGCGCATGGCTATCCATTCCCCCGGTATGACGAAATACGCCTCGCCCTCCTTCATGCCGTCGTCCGTCGCGTGAAAGGATTTCGCGGATATCTGCTGTCTGCCGTAGATCGCCTCGGCGGTCTTTCTGCCTATTATCTCGCCCTCCTGCCCCGCGAGGAAGCCCCCTTCCACCTGGCTTCCCTACGGCACCAGAAGGACGCGCAGCATTTCGGGCTTTATCACGGCGCCCGCCCTTATGTCGCCTGCCGCCGCCACGGTTTCGGCCATCATGACCCTGTCCCGCCCCGCGCTCTCCCAGAACACCAGCCCTGCCACCGCAATCAGCATAAGGGCTATACCCGCATACAGGCTTAGTCGTCTGAACATGTCCGCCTCCCTTCTTGAAGCAATTCCCATTTATTTATTATTATACCATGATTTTCCTGCGTGTCAAGCTCTTTCTTACATTTTTTTAAAAATTTCCCAATCGGGCCGGAAAGGGGCGACGCGGGTTCCTGCCGGGGGCGAGCAAAACGCCGGCCGGCCCTTGGCCTCGCGGGCGCCTCCATGCTCGTGGCCTGTGATCGCGGCGTAATGATCGACATAGGGGGGGCCAGCACGGAATTCGCGCTCTTTGACGGCGGGAAACCGACGAAGCTGGCGAGCCTGCCCATCGGCTGCCTGAGCTTGGCCCTTGCGCATGTGCGCGAAATCGTGCCCACGGCGGGCGAGATGGGGCGCATCAAGGCGGAGATCGACAGGCGCATTTCCAAGACAGACTGGGGCGAGGACGCGAAGCGCCCGCAGATGATCGGGGTGGGCGGAACGCTTAGGGCCGCGCTAAAGCTGTCCCGCGCGATCTTCGGCCTTGCGCCCGATCAGAACGACATCGAGGCGTCGCACGTGAAAAAGCTCGCAAGGCTCCTGCGCGACGGGGAGGACAAGGTCTATCAGGCGGTGTACAGGGCCGTCCCCGAGCGCGTTATGACCATTTCGCCTGGGCTTGCCATATTGAGGCAGGCGATCAAAAACTTCGGCTGTGAGACAATATCGGTAAGCAGATACGGCGTGCGCGAGGGATATTTGACGGATAGGATGCTGAAGGCGGATGGCGGACACCATATCCACAGAAAACGCAAAGAGGGCTGAGCTTGCCGGCTGCATGCAGAACAGGGAGCTGTCATGGCTGAAGTTCAACAAGCGGGTCCTGGAGGAGGCGGGCCTCGTCTCCAACCCCCCGCTTGAACGCCTTCGGTTCATCTCCATCTTCAGCAGCAACCTGGATGAGTTCTTCATGATCCGCGTGGGCAGCCTGACGGACTACATGCTTTTCGCGCCTGGGTATTGCGACAACAAGACAGGCATGACGGCGAAACAGCAGCTGGACGCGATATTCGCGCAGACGCTGCCTCTGTACGCCCTGCGGGACCGCTGTTTCGGCCTTGTGACGGAGGAGCTTCTCCGTCACGGCGTATGCCATATGAGGATGCGCGACCTGGACCGGGCCGAACAGAAAAGCGCGGAGGAGCACTTCGTGCGGGAGATACTGCCCCTGCTCTCGCCGCAGATCATCGACAGCCGCCACCCCTTCCCGCACATAGACAACAAACGCCTGCACATAGCCGTGACAATCGAGCGCAAGGGCAAGCTGCTGTTCGGCTTCATCGCGGCGCCGAGGGCCCTAGACAGGCTGTTTTTTCTGGAGGGCGACAGCCGCTACGTGCTGCTCGAGGACATCATATGCCATTTTGCGCATCTCGCCTTCAAGCCCTACGCGGTGCGCGAGCGAACGGTGCTGGCGGTCACGCGGAACGCCGACCTCAACACGGAGGACGACAGCGCGATGGACGAGGGCATCGACTATCGCCAGTTCATGCAGAGCCTGATCAGGATGCGCAAACGCCTCGCGCCCGTCCGCCTTGAGCTGCAGTGCGCCGCGAGCAGGGAATTCATGGCATTCCTGTGCGAAAAACTGAACCTGAAGGGGAGGCAGGTCTTTCTGTCCGCCGCGCCGCTCGACCTTTCGTATTGCTCCAGGCTGGAGGAAAGGCTGGGGGCGGAGCGCTGCAAGGCCCTCGTATGGCCGCCGCACATCCCCTCCGGCCCCCATCCCCCCGAGAAAAAGGCGGGCCTCCTGAAGTCGGTCCAGAAAAAGGACGTCCTGTTTTCCTACCCCTTTGAAAACGTCTCGCCCTTCCTTGACATGATCAGGCAGGCGTCCGAGGACGCCGCGGTCCTGTCCATACAGATCACGCTTTACAGGATCGACCTCCAGTCAAAGCTCGCCGAATCGCTGATCCGCGCGGCCGAAAACGGCAAGGAGGTCATCGTGCTCATGGAGCTGCGGGCCAGATTCGACGAAGCGAACAACATCGAATGGTCGCAGCGGCTTGACGAGGCGGGCTGCCGCGTGATCTACGGCCTTTCGGGCTACAAGGTGCATTCGAAAATATGCCTGATCACCAGGAAGGAATTCGGGAGGATACAGCGCATAACGCAGATAGGAACGGGCAATTACAATGAGAGAACCGTGCGGCAGTACACCGATCTCTCGCTGATAACGGCAAACCGCGAGATCGGGGAGGACGCGGCCGCGTTCTTCAACAGCCTTCTGCTGGGCAAGCTGGGCGAGGGCTACGCGCTGCTGTGGGTTGCGCCCAACGGCTACAAGAGCAGCATCATGCGGGAGATCGAGCGGGAGCGGCTCAGGGCGGAAAGCGGCGAAGGCGGCAGGATCGGCGATAGGGGCGGCATCTACGAGCGCAATAGGCTTTTCCTGTCTTTTTTTACGATTAATTTCACCATCGGCATTGACTTTGGCCCCATATTGGCATATATTCTTACGGTGAGGAATGCTATTCGGCTTTGGCCCCGCCCAAAGCCGGGACACGGGGCGCGCTTCGGCGGGCCGACGGGACCGTTTGTGCCAAGGGGGAGATGATATGGACGAAAGAC
>JAISXZ010000193.1 GCA_031270275.1 Eubacteriales Family XIII. Incertae Sedis bacterium
TAACGCTGATAAACCCGATAGCCATAGAGGAGGGCCTGCGCTTCGCGATAAGGGAGGGCGGCAGGACTGTGGGGGCCGGCGTCGTAGCTTCTATAATAGAGTAAGCAGGGTAGCCGCCCGGCGGGCGCGCCATTTTTGCCCATCCCGGAACCCGGCTTCGGATCCCGGCTCCTCGCGTACAAAGCGGTACGCGGCGGGCGGTTTTGATGGCGGGTTTTTGTGGGTGCGGCGGCACAGCGGAGGCAGATGCGGTGATTTATGACGTCGCCATAGTCGGCGGCGGCCCGGCCGGGCTGTCCGCCGCGCTCTACGCGCGCCGGGCCGCGAGGACGGCGCTTGTCATAGAGAAGTCCAGGGCCGGGGGCCAGCTGGGCGCCACGGCCGCGATAGAGAACTATCCCGGCGTCATGAGGGAGAGCGGCGAGGCCCTCGCGGGGCGCATGGCGGAACAGTGCGCCGGCTTCGGCGCCGACTTCGCCGAGGGCTGCGTGACGGAATACGCCCTGCGGGGCGATGTCAAGGCGCTTAGGACGGCGGAGGCGGAGTTTCTCGCGAAGACCGTCATAATTGCCAGCGGCCGCAGGCCGCTGCCGCTCGGCGCGCGGGGCGAAGCCGAATTTGTCGGCAGGGGGATCTCGTACTGCGCGACCTGCGACGGGCCCATGTTCTCCGGCCTGGACGTGTACGTCGCGGGCGGCGGCGATTCCGCCGTCGAGGAGGCCATGTACCTGACGAAGTTCGCGCGGAAGGTCACGCTTGTGCATAGGCGCGACAGCCTGAGGGCGGCGAGGACTTTGCAGGAAAGGGCCTTTGCGAACGAAAAGCTTTCGTTCGTGTGGGACAGCGTCATAAGGGAGGCCTGCGGCGGCGACGTCCTGGACGGCCTCGTGATCGAAAACCTGAAGACGGGCGCGATCAGCGAGGTCAGGGCCGACGACGGCATGATGGGGCTTTTCATATTCATAGGGCTTTTGCCCAACACGGAGGGCCTCGACGGGCTTGTCGAGCTCGACAAAGGCCATATAGTGACGGACGAGGAGATGCGGACGAATCTGGCGGGGGTATTCGCGGCCGGCGACGTCAGGAGGAAGCCGCTGCGCCAGGTCGTTACCGCCGTCGCCGACGGGGCGATAGCGGCGATGCAGGCGGACAGGCACATCTGCGGGCTCGGCGACGTCACCTGATCGGAATCGGCCATGAAGCGCAGGGTAGTAAACAAGCAGTTCAACAGCAGCCGCTGCGTCGTGTGCGGCGACCGCAACCAGTTCAGCCTGAAAACGCGGTTCTACGACCTTGACAACGGCGAGGTTGCGGCCGTGTTCCGTACCGAGGACTGGCACCAGAGCTACCCCGGCAGGGTGCATGGCGGCATCCTGTCCGCCGTGCTTGACGAAACCATAGGCCGCGCCATATGGGTGACGTCCCCGGACACCTGGGCGGTAACGGTCGAGCTCGAGCTCAAATTCAGGAAGCCGGTGCCCACGGACGCCGAGCTTAAGGCGCTCGGGCGCGTCACGCGGGACGCGCGCCGCCTGTTCGAGGGCAGCGGGGAGATACTGCTGCCGGACGGGACGGTGGCGGTCGAGGCCAAGGGGAAATATTTCAAGATGCCCGTGGGCGAGATAGCCAGCGAGAAATTTCTTGAAAGCGAGTGGTACAGGATAGAGGACGAGGCGGAGCCGGACGAGATCGAGCTCGGCGACCCCGACGGGTAGGGAACCGGGCAAAAATGGCGTGGCGGGTGAGTAGTGACCGCTTAAATGGAAAATAAAAACAGATTGACATGCATATACATCTATGATAGGCTTAATGGGCGGTTTTTCGCCGCGCAGCGGCACGGATCCCTATAAATGACCGGTTTAGAGGTGAGATAATCAGATGAGAGTGAGAGTCACGCTGGCCTGCGCCGAGTGCAAGCAGAGGAACTACAACACCGTCAAGAACAAGAAAAACGACCCTGACCGCATCGAGATGAGCAAGTACTGCAAGTTCTGCAGGAAGCATACGGCGCACAAGGAGACCAAATAGCCGTCGGTCCCGGGATGCGAGATGGGCAAAAATGGCGTGGCGGGTGGGCAGCAGCAATTTGAAGTTGCTGCTCACCTACTTAAATCGAAACTGCAAGGAAACGAACCCATGGCTACGGACAACGACAAACCCAAGGACGAAAAGAAGAAAAGCGCGCTTGCGACCGCCGCCGCAAGGGCCAGGGCCTCAAACCAGAAAAACAGGGGCGGGGGCATACGCGAGTATTTCAAGGGCGTGAGGGTCGAGATGAAGAAGGTTGTCTGGCCGACGCGCAAGGAGCTGGTCTCCTACACCTGGACCGTGCTGATCACGTGTTTCGCTTTCGGCATAGCCTTCTTTCTGGCCGACTCGGTCTTCAAGCAGCTGCTCTGGCTGACACTCGGTTTCTCATTCTAGGCGGGCGGGGCGAATGGACATAGGGGAAAACGGGCTCGATGCCCTTAAAACTGATGACGCCGGCCTGCCTGTCGAGGGCGATCTCGAGGAAGGGGCCGCGCTCGGCGGGGATGTGCCGGAGCGATCGCGGTATCCTGATTTTCCGGGCGCCCTGAACAACGGCCTTCCTTGGCCCGACGTGCCCGATCTGCACGATCTGTCCTCGCTGTCGGGCGATGGCGCCGGGCTGTCCGCCGCCAAGAAGAACCCGGCCGGCCTCGAGCTTGACTACGAGGACGAGGGCGACGAAGGGCAGGGCAAGGCGAAATGGTACGTGGTCCATACCTATTCGGGCCATGAGAACAAGGTCAAGGCCAACATAGAGAAGATCGTCGAGAACCGCGGCATGCAGGACTTTATCCTGAAGATAATAGTCCCCACGGAGGACAGGGTAGAGATAAAGAACGGCCAGCGGAAGCTCAAGACGCGGAAGATGTTTCCCGGCTACGTCCTCATCAAGATGGTCGTGACGAACGAGTCCTGGTATCTGGTCAGGAACACCCAGGGAGTCACGGGCTTCGTGGGACACGGCTCCGAGCCCGTCCCCCTCACGCGCGACGAGGTTCGCCGCATGGGGATAGAGAAGATATACATAGACCTTGGCATAGAGATAGGCGACAGCGTCAAGGTCATAAACGGCCCCTTCGAGAGCTTCATGGGCGTGGTCGAGGAGGTCAACATGGAGAGGCAGACGCTAAAGACGAGGATTTCCATGTTCGGGCGCGACACTCCGGTGGAGCTGGAGTTCGGCCAGGTAGACAAGATATGAACGGGCAATAAGGAGGTATTTGGATGGCAAAGAAAATCGACGGCCTCATAAAGCTGCAGATACCTGCCGGGCAGGCAAACCCCGCGCCCCCGGTAGGCCCCGCGCTCGGGCAGAAGGGCGTGAACATAATGGAGTTCTGCAAGCAGTTCAACGCCAAGACGCAGGACCAGCAGGGCATGATAATACCGGTGGTCATCACCGTGTACACGGACAGATCCTTCACCTTTATAACGAAGACGCCGCCTGCGGCCGTTCTTCTCAAAAAGGCGGCGGGCCTGGAGTCGGGATCGGGCGAGCCGAACAAGAAAAGGGTCGGCACCCTGACGGAGGCGCAGGTGCGCGAGATCGCGGAGCTTAAGATGCCGGATCTGAACGCGTTTTCGGTGGAAAGCGCCGCAAGCATGATAAGAGGGACGGCGAGAAGCATGGGGATCGCGATAGAGGGCTAGTTTTTCGGCCCCTGCGGACGCCGCTTCGATTCCGGCCTATGCAATTTGAAATGTGGGAGGCGTTGCGCCGCTTGCACCACGGGAGGTAAGAGAGAATGCCTAAAAGAGGGAAGGGCTACAAGGAGCTGGCCGGGATGGTCGATAGGGCCACGCTGTACGACGTGGGCGACGCCATAGAGCTGGCGGTCAAGACGGCCAAGGCGAAGTTCGACGAGACGGTCGAGGTACACGTGAAGCTTGGCGTCGACGGCAGGCACGCGGATCAGCAGGTGAGGGGGGCCATAGTGCTGCCGCACGGCACGGGCAGGACCATGCGCGTGCTGGTGTTCGCGAAGGGGCCGAAGGCGCAGGAGGCCGAGGCGGCGGGCGCCGACTACGTGGGCGCGGACGAGCTGGCCCAGAAGATACAGAGCGAGGGCTGGTTCGACTTCGACGTGGTGGTCGCCACCCCGGACATGATGGGGGTTGTCGGCAAGCTGGGCAAGCTGCTCGGGCCCAAGGGCCTCATGCCAAACCCGAAGTCCGGCACAGTCACGATGGACGTCGAGAAGGCGCTGGCGGACATAAAGGCGGGCAAGGTGGAATACCGCCTCGACAAGACGAACATAATCCACACGCCCATAGGGAAGGCGTCGTTCGGGCCCGAAAAGCTGGCTGAAAACTTCAGCGCGCTCATGGAGGCCCTGGTGAAGGCGAAGCCGCAGGCGGCCAAGGGACAGTACCTCAGAAGCGTCACGCTTGCCGCCACGATGGGCCCTGGGATCAAGGTGAACCCCGTGCGGATAGCCTTCTGACATTGAACGCCGGACAGCTGCCATGACCGGGCAGCTGCCATAAACCGAATACAGGCCGCAGACAGCCGGGGCGCCGCGCGCGCTTAATCCGCCCGGCCTAGGTACGCATACAAGCTTTACAGCTGATACGGCCTTTTTGTCTGCGAGACAGAAAAGCCGTTTTGTTTTTGCGGCGCAGCGACAGGCGCCGCGGAAGGCGGCGACATACCGGGCCCCCTTGCGGGGCCGGAAAGGAGTTATGCCATATGCCATCAGCAGAACATCTGCGCGAGAAGCAGGCGATCATCGACGAGATAAGGGGAAAGCTGGAAAGGGCGAAGTCGGCGGTGGTGATAGACTACATCGGAATCAACGTCGAGGAAGCCAACGCCATGAGGAACAGGCTGCGCGAGTCGAACGTCGATTACAAGGTCTACAAGAACACCTTGGCAAGGCGGGCGCTGGAAGGCACGGGCTTTGAGGCCCTGGGCGGCGCGCTTGCGGGGCCGAGCGCCTTCGCCTTCGGCTTCGACGACGCGGTGATGCCCGCAAAGGCCCTGAGCGGGATATTCCGCGACTACAAGAAGATGGAGTTCAAGGCGGGGATCATCGAAGGGACGTTCTACGACGTGGAGGGGCTGAAGACGATAGCCTCGCTGCCGTCGAGGGATGAGCTCATAGCCCGGTTCATGGGGAGCATCCAGTCGCCTCTTAGCAGGCTTGTCCGCACCTTCCAGGCCATAGCCGACGCAGGGAAGGATGGCGCGGAAGCGGCGCCGGAGCCGGAAGCAGCGGCACCGGAGCCGGAAGCAGCTACGCCGGAGCCGGAAGCAGCCACGCCGGAGCCGGGAGCAGCGGCGGCAGAGGAAGCGGCGGCGCCAGAGCCGGAAGCGGCGGTGCAGGAGCCGGAAGCAGCGGCGCCAGAGCCAGAGCCGGAAGCGGCTGCGCCGGAGCCGGAAGCAGCGGCATCCGAAGAAAAAACGGAATAGCGGCGCCAATGCCGCCGCCCCAAGCGGGGCCTAAATAGCAGCAGCCAATTTATTGTTATGGAGGGGAAAATGAATACCGAACAGATAATCGAAGCCATAAAGGGCATGACGATCCTGGAGATCAACGATCTTGTCAAGGCCTGCGAGGAAGAATTCGGCGTCTCCGCCGCCGCGCCTGTGGCCGTGGCCGGGGCCGTCGCGCCGGGAGCGGCCGAGGTCGAGGAGCAGACCGAGTTTACCGTCGTCCTTGCCTCCGTCGGCGCCGAGAAAATCAAGGTCATCAAGGTCGTCAGGGAGCTTACGGGCCTGGGCCTGAAAGAGGCGAAGGATCTCGTGGACAGCGCGCCGTCCAACATCAAGGAGAACATCGAGAAGGGCGAAGCGGAGGCCGTAAAGGCGCAGCTCGAGGGCGTCGGCGCCTCCGTGGAGCTGAAATAGGGCCATGTCCGCTGCCGTCGATGGAAAGGCAGCGTGCGGAAACAGCATGCCGCCGGGCATGCTGTCCTTTCGCGTTGCCGAAAACACGGCTACGAACGGGGAAAAGACCGCCTTCGCAGGGGGTCTTTTTTGTTTTGAATCCGCGTAATAGGGTAGTAGTTGGGTAGTATTTGAACGCCGCCGCGCAACAACCGAAAGGAGGAGCAGATGAGCTCCAGACAGATTGCAAAGGATTTCTACTGGGTCGGCAGCCTGGACCCGGATCTTCGCGTCTTTGACATAATCATGGAGACGGAGTTCGGCACGACCTACAACTCCTACGTGCTGGTCGGTTCCGAAAAGACCGCCCTGTTCGAGTCATCCAAGCTGAAATGCCTCGATTCCTACATCAAGACGCTTTCCGAGGCGACGCCGCCCGAGCGGATCGACTACATCGTCGTGAGCCATACGGAGCCGGATCATACGGGCGCGATAGCCAAGCTGCTGGATCTGAACCCCAGGATGAAGCTCGTCGGATCGGCCGCCGCGATAAACTTCATGAAGGAGATATGCAACAGGGACTTCAACAGCACCGTCGTGAAAAACGGCGACGAGCTTTCGCTGGGCGACAAGACCCTGCGCTTTCTCAGCGTTCCGAACCTGCATTGGCCCGACAGCATCTTCACGTATGTGCCGGAGATAGAGACGCTCGTGACCTGCGACATGTTCGGCTGCCATTACAGCAGCGAAGGCGTGACGAACGACGCGATAGAGGACGAGGACGGCTACCGCCGGGCGCTTCGCTATTACTTCGACAACATCATGGGCCCCTTCAAGAGCGACGTCCTGCACGCCATAGACATGATAGACGGCCTCCCCATAAAGACGATAGCGGTCGGCCACGGCCCGGTCCTGGTGAAGGAGCCGCTCAGGATCGTGGAGACCTACCGCGAGTGGGCCTCGCCTGCGGGGCCGAACCCCGCGAAGACGGTCGTCATCCCCTATGTCTCCGCCTACGGCTATACCGGGAAGCTGGCGGAAAGGATAGCGGAGGGCATACGCGAGGGCGCGAAGGCGAATCATGGCGACATAGACGTGAAGCTTTTCGACCTTGTGGTTTCCGACAAGGCCGTGGTGCTCGACGAGATGGCGCGGGCCGACGGCATGCTGTTCGGGACCCCGACCGTCGTCGGCGACGCCCTGAAGCCCATATGGGATCTTGCGACCTCGATGTTCGCCAAGACGCACGGCGGCAAGTTCGCGTCGGCCTTCGGCTCCTACGGCTGGAGCGGCGAGGGCGTCCCCAACATCATGGCGCGGCTTTCGCAGCTTAGGCTCAGGCTCTACGGCGAGGGCCTGCGCTGCCGCTTCAACCCCGGCGACGCGGAGCTTCAGGAAGCCTTCGAGTTTGGCTACGGCTTCGGCCTCTCGGTGCTGGCGGGCAAAATAGTCGAGCCCCGCAGCAGCGGCGGGAGCCGGCGCGTGTGGAAATGCCTCATATGCGGCGAACTCGTGGAGGGCGACGAGCCTCCCATGTCCTGCCCCGTGTGCGGCGTCGGCCCGCAGCAGTTCGTCGAGGCGGAGCCGGCCGGCACGGGCTTCTCCCTCGACAGCGACGAGCGCTTCATCGTCATAGGCAACGGCGCGGCGGGAACGGCCGCCTGCGAGGAGATAAGGAAGCGCAACAGGACATGTTCGATAGAGATGTTCAGCCGCGAGGACCTGCCGGCCTACAACCGCCCCATGCTCACCAAGGGCATACTCTCGGACATAGACGGCCTGAATCTGTTCGTCAAGCCCGAGGGCTGGTATTCCGAGAACAGCATAAAATTGACGCTGGGCGCGAACGTGGCGGCCATAGACACGGTGAAAAAGCAGATAAGGCTTGAAAGCGGGGAGATTCGCCCCTACGACAAGCTCATAATAGCCACGGGGGCCGAGGCGTTCAGGCCGCCCATAAGCGGCGCGGACGCCGAGGGGGTCTTTGCCATAAGGACCCTGGCGGACGTAAAGGCCATGCAGTCGTTCATGCGGGACGTGCGGGCGGCCGTGGTCATAGGCGGCGGCGTGCTGGGGCTGGAGGCCGCCTGGGAGATGAAAAAGGCGGGAAAGGACGTCAGCGTCGTCGAGGCCGCGCCCAGGCTGATGGCGCGGCAGCTCGACGAAAGGGCCGCCGGGATACTGAGGGACGCCGCCGTCAAGGCGGGGCTTAAGGTGTTCACGGCCATAGGCGTCGCTGGCATAGAGGCCGACGGCGGCAGGGTCTCCGGCGTGAGGCTGGCGGACGGCTCCGTGCTGCCCGCCGAGCTGGCGCTGCTTTCCACGGGCGTGCGGCAGAACGCGGATCTGGCCGCCGCCGCAGGCATAGAGTGCGACAGGTCCATAAAGGTCAACGCGAGGATGGAGACCGGCGCGGAGAGCGTCTACGCCTGCGGGGACTGCGCCTCCTTCGAGGGCAGGAACTACGGCATATGGCCGCAGGCGCTCGAGATGGGCAGGGTCGCGGGCGCGAACGCGGCGGGCGAGGAGCTGGCCTACGGGCATATAGTGCCGTCCAACGCCTTCAACGGCCTTGGGATCTCGCTGTTCGCCATCGGCGACAACGGCTCCGATCCCGAAAAGAGGTACAAGACCCTCGAGATAGACGACGCCGCGAAGCATACGTATGAAAAGCTGTACTTCGTCAACAACCGCTTTGCGGGCGGCGCGCTGCTGGGCGACGTGTCCAAGTCCGTGCGCCTGCTGGAGGCGTATGACGCGGGCGATCCGCTGGAGAAGCTTCTCTAGCGGCGCGGGCGGCTGATCGCCCCGCTTGAACAAACAGCCCTGAAAGGAGGCGATATGCCGACAGGACTCAAGGGCAGAAACCTGCTCGAGCCCATGGATTTCAGCGTCGATGAGATGGAATGCCTGTTCAGGCTGGCCGACAGGGTGATAGAGGCCCCCGAGCAGTACGCGGACCGCTGCAGGGGGCGGCTGCTGGCTACGCTGTTCTACGAGCCCAGCACGCGCACGCGCTTCAGCTTCGAGGCGGCCATGCTGCGGCTCGGCGGCCAGGTGATAGGCTTTTCGGAGCCGAACAGCAGCTCCGTCGCCAAGGGCGAGAGCCTTTCCGACACGGTGAGGACGGTCGCCTGCTACGCCGATCTCGCGGTCATAAGGCATCCCAAGGAGGGGGCCCCGAGGGTGGCCGCGCTGGCCACGGACATGCCGGTCATAAACGCCGGCGACGGCGGCCACCAGCATCCGACCCAGACCCTTACGGACCTGCTGACCATCAGGCGCGAAAGGGGCGGCCTGGGCGGCCTGAACATAGGGGTCTGCGGCGATCTGCGCTTCGGGCGCACCGTGCATTCGTTGATTAAGGCGCTGTCGCGCTACCCAGGGATGCGTTTCGCGCTCATTTCCCCGGAGGAGCTGATGATACCCGAATACGTCAGGAAGGAGGTCCTCCAGAAGGGCGGGATACCCTTCGATGAAGTGAGGATGCTTCAGGACGTGATGCCCGGCCTTGACGCGCTCTACATGACGAGGGTGCAGAAGGAGCGGTTTTTCAACGAGGAGGACTACATACGCCTGAAGGACAGCTACATACTCGACGCCGAAAAGATGCGCCTCGCGCGGCCCGACATGATGGTGCTGCATCCGCTTCCGAGGGTCAACGAGATAGCCGTCGAGGTCGATGCCGATCCGAGGGCGCTGTACTTCAAGCAGGCCAGGAACGGGATGTTTGTCAGGATGGCCCTGATAATGGCGCTGCTGGGCGTCGAGCGGTAGCCGCCCGCCCGGCGTGACGTGAGGAGCCGAAATCCCGAAGCGGGTTCCGGGATGGGCAAAAATGGCGCGGGCTTTGAATAGCATCCATAACGGGGGTGGGCAATGGTAATCGACAGCATAGCCAAAGGCATAGTAATCGACCACATAAGGGCGGGCTACGGGATGAAGGTCCTGGAATACCTGAACATCGACACGGGCGTGAACACCGTCGCCCTGATAATGAACGCGGCCAGCAAGAAGCACGGCAGGAAGGACGTGCTGAAGATCGAAAACATCACGGACATAGACCTCACGGCGCTGGGCCTCGTGGACCACAGCGCCACCGTCAACATCATAGAGAACCACGTGATATCGAGGAAGATAAAGCTGCGCCTCCCCGACAAGGTGACGAACGTGATAATGTGCAGGAACCCCCGCTGCGTAACCTCGTCGGAAAGCGGCATACCCCATGTGTTCCATCTTGTGGACGAGGCCTCCGAGGAGTACCGCTGCGAATACTGCGACGACATAGTGCGGGCGGGCGCCCGGTGATGGCCGACGCGGAGGGCGGCATACTGATACGCGGGGGCCGGATAGTGGACCCGGCCTCGGGCCTGGACGGGGAGGGCGATCTGTACGTCGCCGGCGGCCTGGTGCGCGGCATAGGCGCCGCCGCGACGGCCCTTGGGCGCGAGTCGCGGGCGCGCGTCGTAGATGCGTCGGGCTGCGCGGTCGTCCCCGGCCTCATAGACCTGCACGTGCATTTCAGGGAGCCCGGCGCCTGCCACAAGGAGGACATAGCCTCCGGCAGCCTTGCGGCGGCCAAGGGGGGCTATACGACCGTCTGCTGCATGCCGAACACGGATCCGGCCATAGACGGCCCGGAGACGCTGGCCTTCGTGGATCGCAGGGGCAGGGAGGCCGGCAGGGTCAATCTGCTGGCGGCGGGCGCCATGACAAGGGGACAGGCGGGCGCGGAGCTGTCCGACATAGACGGCATGTGCGCCCTGCGCACGCGATGCGGCGAGCTGGCTGGCCGCGGCATATGCGCGCTTACGGAGGACGGCAAGACCCTTATGGATCCCGCGCTCATGCGCCGCCTCGCGGAAAAGGCCGCCGGCCTGGGGCTGCCCGTGATGGATCACGCCGAGAGCCGCGCCGTTTCGGGCCTGGCCGCAAGCGGCGGTCCCGCCTCTGCCGGATCCTGGCCCGCGGGGGCCTGCCCCAAGGCCGAGGCCGACATAGTGGCCCGCGACATAAGGCTGGCGGCGGAGACGGGATGCAGGATGCACATACAGCACGTAAGCGCCAAGGAGTCGGTCGCCCTGCTCCGCGAGGCCAGGGCGCGGGGCAGGGGCATAAGCGCCGAGACCGCCCCGCACTACCTCGCGCTGACCGAGGACGCCCTGCGGCTGCATGGCGCGGACGCGAAGATGAATCCCCCGCTCAGGGGCGAGGCGGACAGGCAGGCGGTGCTCGAGGGCATAGCCGACGGCAGCATAGGCCTCATAGCGACGGATCACGCGCCCCACGCGGAAGAGGAGAAGGCGCGCGGCATTGAGTCGGCGCCCTTCGGCGTCACGGGGCTCGAGACGGGCTTCGCCGTGAGCTACACCGTTCTGGTAATGGGCGGGGTCGTGACGCTGGCGGGGCTCATAAGGCTGATGAGCGCGTCGCCCGCCGCCCTCGCGGGGCTGCCGAGGGGGCGCATCGCCGTCGGCGACGCCGCAGACATCGCGGTGATAGACATAGGCCGGCCCTACAGGATCGACAGGGACACATTCGTTTCAAAGGGGAAAAACACGCCGTTCCATGGCATGCGCGTGTACGGCAGGACAAGGTGCACGATCCTGGGGGGACGTATGGTCTGGGAGGACGACAGGTGATAGATCGGCTGATCGAAAGGATAGACGCCTGCGGCGCGCCCGTCGTCGTAGGCCTGGATCCCGTGTGCTCCATGGTTCCGGAAAGGCTGATTACCGAGGCGGTGGAGACGCACGGCAGGGGGCTTGCGGCCGCCGCGCACATGCTCGCCGCGTTCAGCCGCGAGATCATAGACGCCGTCAGCGACCTGACGCCGGCCGTCAAGCCGCAGATAGCGATGTACGAGCGCTTCGGCCCGGAGGGGCTGGCGGCCTACGCGGAGACGGCGGCCTACGCGAGGTCGAAGGGGCTTTTGGTCATAGGGGACGTAAAGCGCGGCGACATATCCAGCACCGCCGAGGCCTACGCCGCGCACATAGGGGGGGCAGAGTTTGCGGGGGAGCTTTTCGACCCTTGGCACGAGGATGCCGTGACGCTGAACCCCTACCTCGGCGTCGACGGCATAAGGCCCTTTCTCGACGTCTGCGAAAAGGCCGGCAAGGGCATCTTCGTGCTGGTCAAGACCAGCAACCCGAGCGGCGCGGAGCTCCAGGATCTCGTGCTGGAGCGCGGCGGGCCTGTCTACGAACACGTGGCGGGCCTGGTGTCGCGCTGGGGCGAGCCCTGCATGGGCGCACGGGGCTACAGCAGGGTGGGCGCCGTCGTCGGCGCGACCTTCGCGGAACAGGGCCGGAGACTGAGAAAGCTGATGCCGCACACCTTCTTTCTGGTTCCCGGCTACGGCGCGCAGGGCGCGTCGGGCAGGGATCTCAGGGGTTTTTTCGATGCCGACGGGCGCGGCTGCGTCGTGAATTCGTCGCGGGGCATAACGGCCGCTTGGCAAAAGGGCGGGCGCTTCGGCGGGAACGACGTGGGCGCCGCCGCGCGTGAGGCGCTCGAGGCCATGAGGAAGGATCTGAAGGAGGCTCTGGCATGAGGCGCGCGCCTGTCGCCGCGCCGGAGGCCGTCGTGGTCTCGAACGGCGAAATAGCCAGGGGCGTGTACAGGCTCGATCTTGAGCTCGCGGGGCGCGGGGGCGCGGCCGGGCCGCCCCGGCCGCGCCCCGGCCAGTTCATGGCGCTCAGGCTTAGGGAAAGGGAGATGCTTCTTCCCAGGCCCTTCAGCGTGTGCGACGCCTCGGAGCGCGGGATCACGCTCGTGTACGGCGTCGTCGGCGCGGGCACCAGGGCGATGTCGGGCTACGAGGCCGGCTCGCGGCTGCGCGTAAGCGCCCCGTCGGGGAACGGCTTCGACATAGGCGCGGCCGAGGGCTACGGCGGCATCACGCTTGTCGGGGGGGGCCTGGGCGCGGCCCCGCTGCTGCTGCTGGCGAAGGAGCTGCGCCGCAGGACGGGCGCCGCGCTGCGGGCCGTCCTGGGCTTCAGGAGCGAGCCCTTCCTCGTGGACGCGTTCGCGGCCTGCTGCGACGCCGTGCTGGTCGCGACGGAGGACGGCTCGCGGGGCTATCGCGGCACGGCGCTCGATCTCCTGAAGGACGGGCCCGGCGCGGGCGGCGCGGGCGGGGAATATTATTTCGCCTGCGGCCCCGCGCCCATGCTGCGGTCGCTGTCGCGCTTCGCGGGCGGGCAGGGCATACCGCTGCAGCTGTCGCTGGAGGAGAGGATGGGCTGCGGCTACGGCGCCTGTCTCGGCTGCGTGTGCAAGACCGCCGCGCGGGCCGGCGAGGGGGCCGGGGCCGCGGTGAGCCGCAGGGTCTGCGTCGATGGGCCGGTGTTTTTCGGGGATGAGGTGATCTGGTATGCGTGACGGCCACGCGGGCGGCGCGTCCGCCGGGACTGGCCGCGCTGGGGATCCCGATCTGCGCGTGAGCCTGTGCGGGCTCGAATGGAAGAATCCCGTGGGCGCCGCCTCCGGCACGTTTTCAGCCAGGGAAAGCGGCCTCGCCTACGACTTCTCGCAGCTGGGGGCCGTCACCGTAAAGGGCCTTTCAAAGGAGCCGTGGCAGGGCAACCCCACGCCCAGGATCGCGGAATGCCCCAGCGGCATGCTCAACGCGATCGGCCTTGAAAACAAGGGGGCTGGCCGTTTCGTCGCCGAGGATCTGCCCTTTCTTAGGGCATTCATCGGGGATTCGGGCACGCGCGTGATCGCCAATGTGGCGGGGCATAGCGTGGGCGATTGCTGCGAGGCGGCGGAGGCCCTGGACTGCGACGGCGTGGACATGCTGGAGCTGAACATATCATGCCCGAACGTGGAAATGGGGGGCATGGGATTCGGCACGGATCCGCGCATGGCCGCCGAGGTGACAGGCGCGGTGCGCGCGCGCGTCAAAAGGCCGCTGATAGTCAAGCTGACGCCGAACGTCACCGACATAGCCGAGATCGCGAGGGCGGTGGAGGCGGCCGGCGCCGACGCTGTGTCATTGATAAACACGCTGCTTGGGATGCGCATAGACCTGGGGCGGCGAAGGCCCGCGCTCGCAAACATAACGGGCGGGCTGTCCGGCCCGGCGATAAGGCCGGTGGCGGTGCGCATGGTCTACCAGGTTTCCCGCGCGGTGAAGATACCCGTGATAGGCATGGGCGGGATAATGAGCGGGGAGGACGCGGCCGAGTTTCTCATGGCCGGGGCGTCGGCCGTGGAGGTGGGCACGGCGGCGCTGATAGATCCCTCCGCGCCCCTGGACATTCTAAAGGGGCTTTCGGCGTTCATGTCGGAAAACGGCTTCGGGAGCGTCGCCGCCCTGCGCGCGGCGTTAGGAACTGGTCAAAAATAACCTGCACATTTGGCTTGCCCTTTTGCGCCCCGGCTGCGTTGCCGGAACCCGTGAATACTACAAGTATTCGCGGAACCCGGCGCCTTGCCGGGACACAAAAT